>JBGTHH010000117.1:0-5988 GCA_041746275.1 Pirellulaceae bacterium
CCAAGGCCCTGGGAATTCCCAGGGCCTTGGCTTTTGGATCGGCACGGGAACTATCACAAAGCCTGTCCGAAAGGGGGCTGACCCTCTCCGGCGACGCCAATAAACCAGTGAAAGCGACTCGCCTCCAAAGGGTCAGACCCCTTTTCGGACAGGCTCTCAGAAGTTCAGGTGCCATTGAATGTAGACGAAGTCCGCGTCGCTGTTGGTGGGACCCGATGTATCGTAGTACGCGCCCGCAAAGAAGTGCGAGTAGCCATACAACATCGTCATGCGTGGCGTGAGGACGTGCGTCACCAGCAGGTCGATTTCATGGCCCAAGTCCTTGCTTCCAGCGGTTCCGGATCCAAGTCCAGCGAAGCTGGTCATATCGACGTTGTAGGCGACGTCATTGCCGTTGGCCAGCCGAAAGTAGTGATACCAAATCAACAGGTCGAGTTTATCGCTTAACTTCGCAGTCGCTTGCAAATTGAAGTCCTGGATATTGCGGCGTCCAAAGAGATCCATGAAGCCGAGATACTTATGGCCCAGTGGCTCGTAGTGATGGTAGCCATTGCCGACCGTATTGTCTCCCGAGGCCCAATCATAAAAGGCCCAGACGGTCGGGGCTCCCGGAGCGTCCGAGAACTTGTGTCCCAAACCGGCCGTGATGGCTCCCGCCGAATGATCGGTGTTATCCGCGTTCTTGCCGAACTGAACCGCCGCTTCCAACTCATAGAGCCAATCCCCCTCGCTGCCCCAGTATCGCGTGCCGATCGTGTCGTACCGAATTCCGTTGGCACCGACATCTTCGTAGTCTAAGGCCAACCAGTATGTTTCGAGGTTATCGCGACTGAGTCCTTTGTAGTTGCCATAGATGCCATAGAGCTGGCGATCCAGATTCGGAGGATCGAGCGAGGTGCGGTGAGCATGATCGCGATGCAGGGGCCGCAGCCATAAGGCATCGATATCCCAGTCATCTCCCTGCCACATCAAACGGGCACCTTCAAACGTGCGTCGCGTGTTCGCCCAGTCCAGCGGCGAAACGACTCGCTGATTACCCAGCGAGATCTCCTGTCGCCCGACGCGGCCACCCATCGTACCTCCGCCAACGTCCAGTCCCCGGAGTTCGATGAACAGGTTCTGTAGATCCGCACGATTCTCCTCGATGGTGCGCGGAGTGTACGTTTCATAATTGCTCACCGCGTCGAGCATCTCGCCGTAGAAGCGGAAGTGACTGCCATACTCGACGTTCGCGTACAAGCGAGTCCGATGCAACAGGAACTCGTCGTCGCGCCCCGTCAGTCCCAGGCCATTGGGAATTCCACCATTACGGATGTTGTGCTCGTTGTGATAGCGGAGCCGGTACTGGCCACCCACGTCCACCGTCCAACAGTCTCCCACCGCGAGCCGCTTGAAGGAGTCGCCGAGGTAGGTTGGACAACACGCGGAGTTGTCGAGGTACGAAAACTTGTTGTCGTAGAAAAGTCCCTGGTGTGACGACACGGCAGCCTTTCTCACAGCCGCGCAGGTCAGTTCCGCCTGGCTTCCTTGGCAGCTCTCACACGGACACATCAAGGCTTCCGCCGTCAACTCGTCCATGAACTCCACCACAACGGAAGCGTCGTGTAGTGGTACGCTCGGATTCGCCAGTTGAGGAGCGGGATCTCGGATGTCTTGCTGTACCAAGTTTGGCAGTGGGTTTTCGACCGAGTCGGCCAACAGAACCTCCAGTCCGCGTGCGGTCGATCCTCCCACGATGAA
Source organism: Pirellulaceae bacterium (assembly GCA_041746275.1). Classification (GTDB taxonomy): domain Bacteria; phylum Planctomycetota; class Planctomycetia; order Pirellulales; family Pirellulaceae. The sequence goes on from JBGTHH010000117.1 coordinate 1,741, forward strand.
AAGCCCAACCAAGCTCAAAGTCAAAAGCTGAAGTGTGCGCATGGCTGAGTCATTCCTGTATCCGAAAAAAAGTGCCTGACGTTCTTCCGTCGGCACAGGGCCGATGCGTCGTCCCTTAAATCTGATTCGACGATGTCCGTTAGCCGCTTCATTCGGACTAGTCCGGAAAATCACTTCCAACCCATCACTTTGTGAAACTGTACGGAGTGCATCAATTCTGCGTTACCGAGTGACGCGGGGCGTTGGCGGTGTGCTAATCCGCCCAGTCAACACCCAGGCTTCAGCGCGCGGGAAATTGATCCACGAAGCCCCCAGGGTTGGCACAACGGCAATTGATCAACCACTCGACACGTTTTATACTCGGCACCTGACTGTCTCCCGCCACCCTTCAGCACCTGCCAGTGGATTCATGACACGCGAACGGACGCCCTTTGATCAAGCCGTCAGCCCCTATTTTGTTGGCGTGGATGTGGGCGGAACCAATATCAAGATCGGACTGGTCGACGATCAGGGCCAGACCCTTGCGCGGACCTCGATCTTGACGGAAGAAGAGCAGGGTCCTGATTCGGCAATGACGCGCAGCCACGCCACGATCACGCGGTTGATCGCCGAGTTAGGTATTTCGTGGGAGGCGATCCTAGCCGTGGGCTTGGGCACGCCCGGTTCCATGGATATTCGCCGCGGGTTGATTCTGGAACCGCCGAACATGCCCCACTGGCGATATTTTCCGCTCCGCGAATGTCTTGCGGAACTGTGCGGCAAACCCGTGGGGTTCGCCAACGATGCCAATGCTGCGGCCTATGGTGAGTACTGGGTTGGCAGCGGTCGACAGCATTCCAGCATGGTGATGTTCACGCTAGGCACCGGCGTCGGCGGCGGCATCATTCTGAATGGTGTCTCCGTGGATGGCGAGCATAGTTTCGGTTCGGAGCTGGGGCATTTGGTGATCGATTCACGTCCCGACGCGCGATTGTGCGTCTGGGGTGGCGGGCGGGGACAACTGGAAGCCTACGCCAGCGCTCCCGCAGTCGCCGCGCGGGCCGCCGAGTTGCTTGAGTCCGGTCGCGAGAGCAGCCTATCCCCGCGTTTGGCTAAGGGCGAGGAATTGACCTCGCTGATGTTGTTTGAAGAAGCGGAACTTGGTGATGTGTTATCGCGAGAAGTCATTCTGGAAGCCGCGCGGTATCTGGGCCTGGGAGTAGTCAACGTCGTACATGCCGTCGATCCGGGAGCCATCATCTTGGGCGGCGCGATGAATTTCGGCGGTTATGAGACCGAGACCGGCCGTCGCTTTCTTGAAGGTGTGCGCGGGGAATTTCGCGAGCGAGCTTACCACGTCGTCCGCGATTCGACCGTCATCGAGTTTGCTCGCCTGGGAGGGGATGCCGGCTATATTGGAGCCGCCGGGATCGCCCGCGCGATGCTTCAGAAGTCGGGGAATCCGACTTCCCGCTGACTGGATGACATGTCGCGCCGCTCGCGTTCAGCCACTTCATGCAGGGTACGCAACTCCCGCTCATAGCCGCCCGACAAAATCGGAAAGCGACACCATGTCTTCGGATCGAGGTTCTCGTCGTCCAAATGAAACGATGGGGCGTAGCGTTCGCGTTTCCACTGATTGCGACTCCACAATCGAAAGAAGCGTTCGATCCACGCCACGATCTGCTCCAAGGCGACCTCCGCACGACTCTGACGCAGCACGCGGTAGATCTCGACGGGACCAAGTTTGTCGCGAATCGCCGCACGTTCGATTTCGTCCAACACATCGTAGGGCATCAGATCCTCTTCGTCGGTTTGATGGGAACCGGGCGGTCGCAATTCCGCCGTGGGCTGTTGCACATTGACGGGGCGCAATGCGGAAAGCGGTCCCACTTCGGCGACTCCCTGCACCTCCATCCAACGCAGCCACTTTCGGAGATAGGCTTTGTCAATTCCGGCAATCGGCGAGAGCCCGCCGCAAGTATCGCCATCCATGGTCGCGTAGCCCACCGCCGCCTCGCTCCGATTGCTGGTCGATAGCAGCAAGGCTCCACGTATATTTGCCAACAGCCATACTCCCGGCGCTCGCGTCCGTGCCTGAATGTTTTGGAGGGCGATGTCATCGCTTTGCCAGGTTAGTTCGCGTCCCAGCGAAGTCGCCACCATTGCGATGTAGTCTTGTACCAGTTGATCGACATCGAATTCCAGGAACTGTGCGCCTACCGCTTGAGCCACGCCGCGGGCGGCCTCGCGTGTGATCGCGGAACTATTACGTGTCGCTTGATAGACGCACGTTAGTAAGCGGTAAATCAGTTCCCGCGCCGTGCGTGCAGAGGTTTCCGTTGAAAGATACGTGAGCTTTTCCAGCAGACCATTCCAGCCGAGTTCCGCAGCGCCCAACTCGATCGCCGATGCGGACAGTGTGGCGACGGCGGCTGAATCAGCACCACCGCTCAGCGACACCACGAACCCTCGTGAGCGGCTCTTCCGCATATAGTCAAACAAGCCGAGCGACACCGCCCTCGCGAATTCTTCTTCCTTCAGATTGATGCTCCGTTCCCAGCTAGGAGGCTCAGCCGAAGTCACATCGGGCTTTCCCTCGGGAAAGGTGAAGGGAATGACGACTCGGCCGGAATCGAGCCGATGAACGTCGGCGAGGTCCGGTGCGGCGATCGTTTTGGGAAACGTGTCGGGCCGCGCCGCAGCGACCTCCACGGTCGCCGATGTCAGATGCCAATCTCGATAGGTCAAACGCGGGCCCTGGGCGAGCATCCGACCTTCGTGAGCGATCATCGCACCTCCGTCATAGATCGCTCGTCCCGCTTCATTGCCCACGAGATTGGCATAGGCATAGACCACGCCGAAATCGCGTGAGCCTTCCAACACGAAACGCTCGCGAAGTCGGTGCTTCCCAAACGCGAAGTGGCTGGCGCTGGGGTTCAAGATGATGTCGACGCCGCGCCGAGCCAAATCGTTTCCGACACGATTGGCGACCCAAGCATCCTCGCAAATCTCAAATCCGATCGTAACTCCACCGCACTCAAAGACCAAGTCGCCGATCGGATACGCGGTGCCGTCGATCTCGACTTTCTCCCGCACTCCCTGAGGCCAGCTTTGAAACCAACGCGGCTCGTAGTGAATTCCGCTGCCAGCCAGATGACGCTTCCCCACGAAACCAGCCACTTGTCCATCGGCCAGCACGCAGGCTGTGTTATAGAGTCGGTCGCCACATTTGATTGGAATGCCCAACGCGACGATGATGCCGCGTGTGTGTGGGATCACTTCCCGCAATACTTCTAGGGCCGTGCGCTGGACATCCGCCGACATGAAGGCGTCCTCGCACCCGTAGCCCGTGACACACAGTTCGGGCAGGCAAAGCACCGATACGCCTTGTTGATGCGCGGCCATCAGACTGGATACTATCCGCGCCTTGTTACCGTCCCAATCCAGGGGTGTTTGATTTAGCACGCCAGCGGCGATGTTGATACGCGTCATCGACTCACTCCACGTCGGGCCACCAGCACCGCTTTATGACGACCTTCACTTGTTGTGTCTCAGATGGATGTGTGTTGCGGTTCGAGTGCTAAGTTTAGCGGTTCACTGGCCGCGCATCAGCATTGGCACCTGGACATCGCTTTTCTGAATATCCGCGGCATGGCAAGCAACCTGAGCGCCGCGTCGAGGCCGATGACGGGAGCGGCAGTTGGTCCCCTTGAGCCGGCTGTTCCCTTCCCTTCCGGTATTGGCCTTATGCGATAAATCCCGGGGGTCTTGGGGTTGGCCCCCAAGACCTCAGAAAAACTGGCCTCTATCCTCAGATTCCGTCCCTTCACACTACGCTAAACCCAACACCCGATTGCACACTTCCCGCTGAACCAAAACAGACACAAGTTCATAACGAGCGGGTGGCTGCACGGCGACATCCATTTTTCACGTGACGGTCGGGCAGCGGCTTTGGGTGTGCAGGTCCTGGCGGAACATCTAACTGTCAACTATGGAGAATATCATGCTGGCTGTCCCTGTGTGTTCTTTTCCTGTGGTCCTCGCGATCCGCAAAATTTCAGCGAAGACGGCATCGCGGCATTGACCTGAAGCCGCGAGACGCGGTCATACATTTACGCTCGCATCCGATCGCAAATACAGCCTGTCGTTACGCTCTTCGAGGGCTCCGTTTAACAACAGCACCTGCAACTCCTTCTCGATGACACTTCTGAGCTGGGAAGTCGTCGTCTTGAAGCCGAACAACCGTGATGCCTCGATCACTGCCTC
>JBGTHH010000118.1:0-5076 GCA_041746275.1 Pirellulaceae bacterium
TTGTTCTGGAAGCCGTCCTGCATGGCCTTGGCGGCGGCACGGGAGTGTGGTCGATCGCGGGGGGGCCGATCGAGGAGCTCAGTGAGTTGGACGGGCCTTCGGTCAAATTCCGACCGCTTCAGGACGGCATCTACACGATTCGCTATGCCTATTCGACGGGAGCGGGAACGGTACGCGCGACGCACAAGCTGGCTGTCGGAGCCGTCGCGCCGCAACTGGCCGTCGGCAGCGACTTAGTCGGCGCGACGGCCGTGAACAAAGGGCGGATGTTGCTCACGCGCCCGATGATCGTCGATCCCGGCTGGGACACCTGGAGCGTGACGATCGACTACGGGGATGGAACCGCACCCGTGACTTATCCCAGCCAGGACACTCGCAACGTCACGCTCAATCACCTCTATCGCGATCCAGGCGTCTACGTCATTGGCATCTCCGTTGCGAACGAGGAAGGACAAGCGACCGAGGAACTGCTGGTCGAGGTTATCAACTCGCCGCCACAAGTCCTGCTGTTGCCTAAACCGGAGGCACCGGACGTCGACGCGCGCGAAGGTCAGACGGCCTCGATCGCCGTGGAAATCACGGACGAGACGTACTCGGCCAATGTGGCGAGCTGGAGCTACGTGGTCGATTGGGGCGATGGCACGATCGAGTCGTTCACCCACGAGCTGGCCTTCGAGGATCACGATGCCCGCTATGCGTATGGATTGTTAACCCATGTCTATGCGATCCAAGGTATCTACACGATTGAAGTCACCGTGATCGACGATGATGGGGCCGCGGCCGTGGAAACCCACGCGATCCACATCATCAATGCACCGCCCGTTCTGACCCTCATCGATCCGCCGACTCAGGTGGCGGAAGATCAACTTAGCTTCTGGACGGTACAGGTCGATGATCTCGACGAGGTGATAGTGACGTGGGATTTTGACGGCGGAACCGGGCTCTTCGACGGAACGACAGCAGCCTGGACATTCACCGAGCCAGGGCTGAGGACGATCGTCATACGAGCTATTGATTTCGATGGTGACGCGACGGAACTCGTGTATCAGGTCCTAGTCACCAACACGCCCGACGCGCCAACGATCGAAGCCATCCCACGGCAGGCGACGAGCGAACTGACCGAGTGGAGTTATCAAGTCGCTGCGACCGATCCCGATGTGGGCGATGTGTTGAGTTATTCGCTGCAAGGTGCTCCAGCCGGCATGGAAATCGATGCGATCACCGGCCAATTGCGCTGGACGCCGACTCGCTCGCAAGCTGGTGCCACGTATCAAACTACCGTCATCGCACAAGACTCGACCGGTTTGCAGGCTTCGACGCTGTTAGAACTCGATGTACAACGACTAAGTGAACTCTCGGGGATCGTGTTTGAGGATACCAATCGCAATGGTCGTCACGACGTTGGGGAACCGCTCCTGGCCGGTGTGACGGTCGAGCTTGATCTGGGACGAAATGGCGTGACTGATCAAACAGTGTCGACGAATGCCGCTGGTCAGTATCGTTTTGATCGATTGGGAGTAGGGTTGTATGAAGTGATCGTCACGTTCCCCGAGTTCTGGGAGGCCACGACACCGACGCGACAGTCGTTCGAGCTTACGGTCGGGGAGCAAGCCGTGGCGCTGCCGATCGGCGGTACGCCGGATTCTGACGGCGATGGACTAAGCAATGAGGACGAGATCGTTCGTGGTCCGCTGGACGCAAACGGAGATGGCGTTCCCGATTGGCGACAAGGCAACGTGGCCACAGTGTACGGCCCCGCTGGTCATTCCGTGACGATCGTCGGCCCGATGGGAACTCGGCTCGCTGCCGTCGCTCGTGTTGAGTTACCTCCAGGCGCTCCGGCGGAACTTGCGCTTCAATACGGTCTGGTGCAGTTTGAATTGCACGGCTTGCCCGCAGGTGGCTCGGCCACCGTCGAGTTGTTGCTGAATGGTCAGCCGACAATCAGTGCGGTGTATAAACTCGGCCCGACCGCTCCCCACGCCGTTGACGAGTGGTTTGCGTTGGACGAGCAAGGTCCGGGTGCTACTGCCCGAATACTCGTCGACCGGATACTACTGACGCTGGTTGACGGCGCGCTCGGCGATGCCGACTGGCAAGCCAACGGTGTCATCGTTGACCCCATAAGCTTCTCCATCGCTGACATTCTTCACACCACGGTGACGGTCGCCGAAGGCTCGACGGCAACCAATAGTGGTGTGTTCGGTAGCGTGGCTGGTGAAAACGTGGCGATCTCGGCCTCGGTGGGTTCGGTCGTTTTGGATAGTGAAACGGGAGCCTGGGCGTGGTCCTTTGCCACCAGTGACGGACCAGATCAGTCGCAAGTGGTGACCATCACGGCGATCGGGAGTGGTGGTATCGAGACGACGAAGTCGTTCGTGTTAACGGTTACGAACGTAGCTCCAACCGTCGCGGCGAACCAGACGACGGTGACGGTCACGGAAGGCTCGACGGCAACGAATATAGGTACGTTTGGCGATGTGGGTGCCGACACGGTGACGATCACGGCGTCGATCGGTTCGTATCGCCAGATTGATGAGTCAGGCACGTGGAGTTGGGAGTTTGATACCACGGACGGTCCGGGTCAATCGCAGGTGGTTACGATCACCGCGACCGATAGTGATGGGGCTCAAACCACCACCACTTTCAATTTGATCGTCACCAATGTGGCTCCGACCGTCGCAGCGGATCAAGCCACCGTGACGGTGGCCGAAGGTGCGACGGCGACGAATACAGGCACGTTTGATGATGTGGGTCACCACGATACGGTGTTGATCACGGCGTCGATCGGCTCGGTGAACCAGATCGATCCGGCGGGAACGTGGAGTTGGGAGTTTGATGCTACTGACGGATCGGGTCAGTCGCAGGTGGTGACCATCACGGCGACCGACAGTGATGGGGCTCAAACTACCACCACGTTTGTGTTGACAGTCACCAACGTGCCGCCGACCGTTGCCGTCAACCAGGCCACGGTGACGGTGGATCGCGGGCAGACGGCGTCGAACGCGGGAACATTTGGTGATGTCGGGAACGACGTCGTCACGATCGCCGCTTCGATCGGTACGGTGACGCAGAACCAAGCGGCGGGGACTTGGAGCTGGTCCTTCGCGACCGATGCGGGCTCCGACGATTCGCAAATCGTGACGATCACGGCCACCGACAGCGATAACGCTTCCACGCACACGACGTTTGAACTGGTCGTGAATACGATCGACCCGTTCGTGCGTTTGGCGTTGCAACTCGACGCTGACCTGGAGCTCTCTTCCAGCTTATTCCCGCGTCAAGGTGCGCTGGGACAGAACGAGAAGTGGCTGCGTGGCGGGAACACGCAACTGTACTACATCACGCCGACAGGTGATTTCTATGCGTTGGTAGGATTGGGTTTCACGGGGAAGTGGCTGGCCACGCTCAGCCCCGCCTACCACGCCAATCCGGCCTTGCTCCATCAAGCCGCGATGTTCTTGGATACGAGTCCCGCGGCGCTGCCATCCACGTTGGCGTTGTTGGACGAAGTCTATGGGTTCAAGTACGCCCACGAGCGTTGGGAGAACTGGGGCAATCGCGGCGAGATTTGGTTCAAGGATCGCGACAACGATTGGTACTTCATCCTGCCCAACGGCGGAGTTCATCTCTGGGACGGCCGACCGACGGCGACTGGCGAGTTGATCTTTAACGTCGGCCCGACCGTTCACGCCAATCCCAGCTTGCTATGGAACGCCTATGTCAGTCCCGAAAGCGAAGCCCCGGCTTCCGGAGACGCGTTGTTGTTGACCGCGTTGTCCGAGGGCACTCTCGACCCGGCCGATTTCGCTCCGCCGTTCCCGATCCGCATTGGCGCTTGGACGAATCCGCTGAACGCCCTGGACGTGAACGGGGACGGTAAGGTATCTCCGCTGGACGTGCTGATTGTGATCAACAAACTGAACGATGCGGCCAGCGCGGGCGAAGGCCGTCGCTTGGACACGAGTGTCGTAACGAGCACGAACGGAATGTACTACGATGTTTCGAACGACGGCCAAGTGTCGCCGCTGGACGTCTTGTTGATCATCAACTCGTTCAACGCGGTCCTCGTACCCAACGGTGAAGCCTCCGTCAATTTCCCCACTTCAACCCTCACCGACACCTCGGACGACGATCTCTGGGACACCGCCTTGGAGCAATTCCTGGCCGATGAAGAGGATTTTAGTTTGGAGATGCGATAGCCCGGGAACTGCGCGCAGAGCCAATCAATCAGTCGAATCGGGATTCAAGTGCCACAGATACAAATCCGAGACGGGTCCGGGTCCGTACCCAGTGACCGCCAGCACCGTCGCGCTGCAATGTACCTGGGGGTCACCAATACGCGAGGCACCGGGAAGATCGATTAGTTTCAGTGAACCGAAGGGCTCCCCCGTTTCCACGTTCGCAAAGTGCAGGACACCGAGGTGGTCCAGGCTAATAACCTTCCGGCTGTCCGCCGAGAAGGCCGCCGATTCTCCCATTCCAGAGTGTCCCAGCACGATACGCGGTGATTTATTGAATGTCGCGTCGAGGATGCAAACGATTCCTGAATGGTGGGCACTTACCAACCAGCGTCCGTCGGGACTGGTGGCCAGCGAATACGTATTTACTGAGGCGATCGCATGAGCTAACGCTCCCGTTTCAAGGTCAAAGAAGCGAATATTCTCAAACTGGCCACCGCATGAGATCAACTGGTCGTTGGCAAGGAACGCGACGGACCTTCCGTTGCCGACTGGCTGTTCCAGTGTTTTCTTGCCGGATACCACGTCGTGGACGATGACGAAGCCTGCTTGGCCCGTATGAGCAAGGAACTGGCCATTCGACGAAAAGAAGACCGCTCGCACCGCGACATCCCCCTCCGACGTTTCGTCCACCAAGCAACGGACGAATTCTCGCGTCTGACGTCGGTACAATCGCACCCCGCCTTGGCGGTTCCCAATGGCCAATAATTCTCCATCGGGCGAGACGGCGACGCATTGAATTGCGCTTGACTCTTGGATGATCACTTCCGGTGGTTCGGTCAATTGGATGGGATCACCCGGAGTGTGCCAGTTTGGCTTTGTGCCTCCATCAACG
>JBGTHH010000119.1:0-2497 GCA_041746275.1 Pirellulaceae bacterium
GCTAGTCACCTTCGATCCGGACCACCAGGAGCTTTTGCCCGCACTTATCCGACTCTTGACATCACAGAATCATTTCCATCAGCTCAACGCCGTTCAGTGGCTCGGGGAACTTGGAGCAAGGTCACACGTGGCAGTCCAGTCGCTCATCAAGATCATCCAACCGCTCGCCGGAGCGGATGCCATACCGCCCGCGAATTTACCGTCCGCAGGCATGTATGGTGGAGGAGGTCCCATGTTCGGCGGTGGCCATGGAGGCGGGGGCTTTGGCGGATACCATCCCCGCCAAGACATCTATTACGTCACGATCGAAGCGCTCGGCAAAATCGGCCCCGCCGCCAAGGAAGCCCTGCCGCTGCTCCGAAAGATCGCTGCACGAAAACGGCCGGCAGTGGATATGGAGGGGCAAGGTGCTTCAATCTATGGCATGGGAATGGAATGGGCGGCGTATGGCGAATGCGCTGAAGCCGCGATCGCCAGAATCGAGGGAAAGGTTGACAGCAACGTCGAGCAAGTCGAGTGAAGGGTGACCGGAAAACCTCACTCTGTCAGTCGTCTACGTCGCAGGCTCGGGTCTGATACACTCGGAGAAGACCTCAGGGGAAGACCTCAGGGGACACCCATCCTATTCGCCCAAGCATGGTAGTGGTCACGACATTGGATGGATGTCCACCAGCCTCCCATGGATTTCGACTTCGTCGTTATTCCGGTAAAGTTGGTGGCATCGGGATTGCCCTTGCCTTCCGTCCGTGAGGCCGGGGCCATCTCACACTAAGGCTCTTCCGCGAATATCGGCCTTAGTCGCACGACGATTTGGAGTTTTTGCTGCAAAGCGAAACCGAATGGCATGGCTGCCGACTCTGCCCCGTGGTATTGCAGCGTGATTAACTGCTTCTGCTGATCGAAGCGAAATGATCCCGCGACGTAGCCCTTCACTTGTGTCAGCGCCTGCTCGGCGGTGGCCGGGGCGATGTCACCTTGCGCCAAAGTCTGAAACGATACCGTCCGTAAGGGGTTCGTGTCGTTCGCGACGGCGGCAGCTAGGTCGATGGATGGGACCGGCGGCGTGGTGATGGAAGGTCCGCTCGCGGGCCGGTTGGTGGCGACCACACTTTCCTTCTGCAGGAACGCTCCATCGCCAAACGTGGGTGTGAAGCTCATCACCACATTGGCTTTGGCTGCCAGAACCAAAGCGTAGCGACGTGCCATTTCCTCGGTGCCACGGTACTGGAACGCGACGGTTCGCCCTGGAGCGTCGAAGCGGAAAGTTCCTGGGACATAACCCGGCAGCTCGGCTAGTACCTGTTCGGCTTTGGCCAGATCCACCGTTCCGCCGATTTGCGAGAAGGTCGGGAACGACACGCTGCGCAAGACATCCGCCTGAGGAGACGTATTGTGTGACTCGCGAATTTGCTCTTCGATCCTCGCCAGTTTTGCCCGCGAGTAGCTAGATTTCCGCGACCCGGCAACGGGAAATCGCATTCCTCCTTGATACTTGGGCAAGAACACGGCCAACATCGCCAAGGAAATCAGGATGGGAACCATCGCGGAGATCATCAGCACCAGGGGCCGCAAGGCTGTTCCCTTGCGAGTGGCACCGAAGGCAATCCAGTAGTAGGGGACCAACAACACCAACAGTCCCTGGGCGACGGACTCCTGAAACGCCAACACCAGCATCCAGATCCGGCCCCAGGCGGCGAGCCCCACGGCTGATCCGATCCCGAGGAAGCAAGCTGCCAGCGCGATCGGCTCCGAGATCAGGCCTAGTCCGCCGATCAGTAACAGAACAACCGACAGGATGCCCAGCCCGATCCCGAGTGGCCTGAGAAAACCTTTCAACGGCGTTGCCCGCGCTGTCGCCGCCGGTCGTTGCGTCGCGCCGGGCATCGCCGTTTGTCCCCGTGGGGCATAGCCAGCACCTGTCGGCAGCACGGGGAATGAACTCGGCAGTGTTTGTGACGGCGGAAGTTGCAGCGGATCGGGCTGCGAAGTGGGAGTGCGCTGCTGCGGTGGGTTGCCAACGGGCGCGGGCCGACCGGAAGTCGGATCAGCGGCATCGCCGGGAGTTTTTATCAGCAGCGCTTTACCGCACTTCGGGCAGTTGAAGCGGCCAGCTTTGCCGTCCGGGATTTTGATTTTCACGCCACAGCCCGGGCAGGCCAAGACTCGCATGGGTCACCTCGTAATCCAATTCGTTCCGCAGGCACTAAGCCTCGTCACCTCGTTCGCAACACGCTCTACAAGTTCGTCACCAAATAGGACATCTCCACCAGCGACTCGCCACAAATTAGTCATGACCATGGCGTGACCATTGTAAGCTGTGTGTGCGGCAAGTTGACATGACTGATCCAGAGTTGTTCGTCAACTGTACGATCAAGTACGATAAATGCCATGCAATCTCACACGCAAAAGCTGTTCTGGACATGGCTTGTTGGTGTTCTACCAATCTGGGTCTTGGCAATCTGTGTTCTGACAATCTGTGTTCTGACAAACACTTCGG
>JBGTHH010000120.1:0-6516 GCA_041746275.1 Pirellulaceae bacterium
GCCGCCACCTCGCGGATGATATAGATGCTCTCGGCCTCTAACTGCTTTAGATGGGTGAGGTTATAGCCAGACATGCCAGTTGTGTGGGAAAAAGGGAGAGGATCAGGGGTCGGACCATTCTAAAGCGTTCGTCCGCTTGAGAAGAGGGGGGGGCTGGACACCCCATTCCCTGCCCGATCGGGAATACCCATGGAAATCCCAGAAGGGCTCTTGTCTATTCCCGATCGGGAAAAAACCGTCCTGGCGCGTCGACAAGTTTTTGCAGGAACATCGTAAATTGGCCATATAACACCATTTACCATATACGAATGTCATCTCCAGTTGGTACATCAGGTGAAGTTATTCCCGATCGGGAATAACTTCTGCTTGCCTCCCCACAGAGAACACGGTAGGATCCCAAATCATTTCCGATCGGAGGTATTCCCGATCGGGATATTTCGATTTATTTTTCCCGATCGGGAATGTTCTGTTTCATGCAAGACCTCATCCATGAGAGTCCACAAGCCATCGGAGACTTCATCCGCCACCGCCGCCTCGCCAGCCATCTGACCCAGCAACAGCTAGGAGAGTTGGCTGGTGTGGGGACTCGGTTTGTGTCGGAATTGGAGCGTGGGAAACCCACGTTACGAATGGATGCCGTCAACCGTGTTCTTCGTGTCTTCGGACAGATGTTAGGACATGTTGACGCCCCGAGAGACGAAGGTGACTAATGAAGAATAGAACTGGACGAGTCCTACTTTCTGGCCAGCCGGTCGGCGTCATCGAAGAATTCGAAGACAAGACCCGCTTTACGTACATGCCAGAATGGTTGGCTCGCCACGACGCCGTGCCCGTGTCATTTACCCTCCCTCTTCGCTCCGAACCATACGAAAGCGCAGGGCTACATCCATTCTTCGAAAATCTCCTTCCAGAGGGCTGGCTGCTGGAAGTGTCATCCAAGAAGCTCAAGATCTCTAAAGACGATCCATTTGGTCTGCTCCTTGCAACCTGTGCCGACTGCGTTGGAGCCGTTGAGATCGAACCGCTCGAAGCCGAGGCGAATTAGCAATGACCTCGTGCTCAATCTGTCTGAAGTCCGTCACTGGCGATGTCGAATACCATGCCGCTTGCATCGAGTCTCTCTTTGGGGTGACGAAGTTCCCGACACTCGATGTTGAACTCTCGAAGCTCTATAGTCTTGCCGCCAGCAAGATGGCCGGGAAGATGTCGATCTCGGGTGTACAGGAGAAAGTTTCGCTGACACTTTCCCATGATCGGAGCGTTCTCGATGTGGCTCCTACCGGTGGACGCTATATCCTCAAACCCGAAATCTCCAAGTTCTCGTCGCTGCCGCAGAATGAGCAGCTAACCATGCGGCTGGCAGACCTCGTTGGAATCGAAGTGCCGCTCTTCGGCCTCGTTTACCTCAAGGACGGTGCGGTGGCCTATATCATCAAACGTTTCGATCGCCTGGACGACGGATCAAAGTTGCAAGTCGAAGATTTTTGCCAGTTGTCACAGAAGCGTCCCAGAGACAAATACGATGGCTCTGCCGAGCTCTGCGTGCGGACACTTCGCAAGTTCGCATCGGAACCCCTGATCGAAATCCAGAAACTCTACCGCCTACTCCTGTTCTCCTGGTGGATAGAGAATGGAGATATGCACCTGAAGAACTTCTCGCTCATCACGACATCGGAAGGCATTAGTCGCCTGTCGCCTGCCTACGACCTCGTCTGTACGAAATTAGTCATTCCGGATGATGCTCTCGCCATGCCCATCGCTGGACGAAACAAAAACCTTACACGACGAAACTGGCTTGATTTCGCCGAGTATTGCCAAATCCCTGAGAGGGCCGCTACACGGCTGATCTCCGAGCAGATCGACGCCCTTGAACCGGCATTGGCGCTCGTCTCAGCTTCATTTCTTTCCAATGACATGAAAGAACAGTACGGGGCATTCTTGCGGGACAACACATCACTGTTGACAGGATAGGTGTCAGTTTGGCAATGAACCAAACCTTGACTCTCACTCAACGGCGATCCATCGCTGAAAAGCCGCTTCATCGGCATTGCGGCCGCTAAGGACGATCACAATGTCGCCCTCGCCATCTAGGTTCACCATTCCGCTCAAAAGCGCGGCGGTAGTGATCGCGCCGGATGGCTCGGTCCGCAGGCCATGGATTTCATATAGCCAACGCATTGCTTGCTGGGTCGTGCGATCGGGAACTGCCACGGCCGTAGTCACATAGCGCTTCAGGATCGGCCAGTTATGTTCGCCCACATCGTAGGAGAGCAGCCCATCACAGATACTGCTGGGACGTTCCCACCGCCGACGTTCTCCAGCGGCCAGCGATTCGCAAAAGTCGCTGGCCCCGTCGGGTTCGACGCCGATGATATTGGCCTCGGGCATGCCATGGGCGATAGCCAAGGCATGTCCCGCCATCAGGCCGCCACCACTGACTTGGCAAAGGAACTGTGAAATCCTTCGTCCCGCGGCTTGCAACTCGGTGACGATTTCCCATCCGCCGACTCCATTCCCGGCAATGACATACGGATCATCGTAGGGCGAGGCCTGTATCGCCCCTTCCTGGTCGGCGATCTCCCGCGTCAGCCGATCGCGCTCGCCGGTCGTATGGTCGCGAGTGATATCATACGTGCGAATCTCCGCCCCGAACGAGCGCGTCAACTCGAACTTCACACGCGGAGCCGTCTCGGGCATCACGATCACGACTCGCTTCTGAAACGTATGGCCCGCGAAGGCGATGCCCGACGCGAAGTTCCCGGACGAATGGGCGGCGACGGGTCGCTCGCCAATGCGTTCCAGATTGTTCGCCATCCAGTTCAGCGCTCCCAGCAACTTGAACGAGCCGACGGGAGTCCAGCCATAGTCCTTAATCCAGACGCGACGCGAGGCGGGGAGCCCCAACTCCTTTTCGAGTGGATACGAGCGGATCAACGGGGCCGGAGAAAGGTGCTGCTCAATGATTCGCTGAGCGGCTTGCACATCTTCCAGCGACGCGATTCGTAGCGCCATGCGACGGTTCCTCACTCGCGAATCAAATAAGGCAGTTCCACAACGGAAATGCTCGTACAATTAGTTCGTCACGGGCGCGCCATCGTCAACCGCCCCGCTTTGCTGACGCCGGCCTGCATGACGGTAATGAATCGTGAACGGTCCTGGAGAATCGCCACATCGGCGAGCACGTCGCCATCGACGACCAAAATGTCCGCGAGCTTGCCGACCTCGAGCGTGCCGATCTCGTGGCTGCGTCCCAGGATTTCGGCCCCGGTTCGCGTCGCGCAGCGAAGCACGTCCTGCGGCGTGAAGCCGACGTATTTGACAAAGAAGTCAAGTTCCTTTGCGTAATCCCCGTGCGGATTCCAAGCGAAGCCGTAATCGCCGCCCATGCCCAGTCGCCCTCCCGCCGCCAGAATGCGTCGCGCCGACTCGGCTCCCCCGTCGAGCGTCTCTTGATGCCCGTCGATCACGGCCTGCGACATGCCGAATTGGGGACCGCGCTCGATGCTCATCAACTCGAAATACAACGCAGGCACCACGGGCACATCGCGTTGCAGCAACAAGTCTAACGTCTCGTCGTCCATGAACGTGCCGTGTTCGATCGCATCGTATCCGGCCAGCAACGCGTTCTTGATCCCCGCCGTCGCGCGACAGTGACCGGTGACTTTCAAGCCATGATTGTGTGCGGTTTGGACAACCGCATGCATCTCGTCGAACGTCATGCAAAGCGTGTGATGATCGTTGAAATCCGCCGCCGCGGCATCGCCCGTGGGGTAGGTCTTGACCCATTCGACTCCATCCTTCACCAGTTTTCGCACCGCGCGCCGCGCGTCGTCCGGTCCGTTGATCAACAGGATCAGGCCTTCCATGCCGATCTTCCGAAACTCGGGGTTCCAGTCCATCAGCCCGCCGGCCCCACAGATCTCGCGACCGCTGGCCGCCAATCGCGGACCGAGGACCAAATCTTCCTCGATGGCTTTCTTCAGCCACACGTCGATGTTGAACAAGCTGCCGCCGCTACGTGCCGCCGTATAGCCGCACTCTAGCGCAAGCTTAGCATTGCACGCGGCCAGTAGCGTGACGTACTCCACGGGGTACTTGATGTCGAGATCCTCGAGTGCCGCCACGTTGAAGTACGTGGGATGGAAATGGGCCTCGACCAAGCCCGGCATGATCGTTCCGCCGCCAGCGTCGATCCGCTCCACATCGTCGGATAACTGCGGCAGTCCCGCTTGCGGTCCGACGTAAGCAATCCGGCCCTGTTTAATCAAAACCGCTCCGTCAGGCAACGCTGCTGACCCCGTGCCGTCGAAGATTTGACCATGGCTAATGAGCGTTGTTCCGACAGCGGTTTTCATCGTCTCAATTCCGTTTCATAGCCTGTTGTAAAAGGGGTCTGACCCTCTCCAGAAAGGCACTCTGATCATTAACTTATCTGGTTAACCAAAGGGTCAGACCCCTTTTACAACAGGCTGTCAGACGGACGCCAGGAAGCCGTGCATCAAGTTTGCGAGTTGTGTCGTGTGCGACCAATGCACCAAGTGACCGGCACATGGGAGCGTCACGCGCGTGACGTCCGCCGCCAGGGATTCCACGCGCCGCGCGTCGTCTTCGTGCAACATTCCGCCAGCCTTCGCATCCGCTTGAATCAACAACACTGGACAACGAATCTGGCTGATGATCGTATCAACGTCGTAGCCGTCCAGCCAGCAGTCCTCGACGATCGGTTGCAAAACCTGGGGATCCAATTGACGCAGGCAGCGGGCAGTGAATCGCAGCGACACCGGATCGCGGAGTTCGCGCAGCCGCGCGGTGTTGCCGCTCAGCGGATGGACCAGCGGCATGTCAGCCAATTCGATCGCGAGGGTATGGGGATCGCGTGCGTCACCCGCATACCGTTGCAGTCCACGGAAGAAACTGTGGAGCATGGAATCCCGCAGCCGATGGCCCATCGTCTGCCAAGGTGGATCTTCCAGCACCACGGCGCGAACTCGTTCGGGGGACTGAGCCGCCACGGCGGCCGCGACCATGGCACCGAGCGAATGGCCATGGATGACCACCGGCTCGTCGATGCGCCGGACCAAGGCCAGTGCATCCTCGACATAATCATTCACGAGATAACGTCCCGCGACTCGATCCGACATCCCGTGGCCTCGAAAGTCGAGCGAATGGATCTGCCACATCGACGCTAGCGGCGGGAGCAACGGCAAGAAGGTCTGCCAGCACCGGGCGACGCCGTGGAGCAACACCAACGGCGGGCCGTGGTCGGGTCCTGCCATGCCGTTCAGCATCCTGCCGGAATCTTCGAAGCGGTATTCCGTGAACATTCGCCGCAGGGCTCTCTTTCCAACCGGGAGGCATGATCGTTGAAGACCCGCCAACAACCCAACCGTTGTGGCGGCGCAGGCCCCGATTGTAGCCCCGTCCCGCGCGCTGTCAAATCGCGGACTCCGTGTGCCAGCAGTAGTCGAGCGTGGCATTTTCACGGGCTTTGTGCTGGCAAACCGATCTGGACGTTTCTTACGCTTTGGAGTACCTTCCCGCCCTCTTCTTTGCGGCGACTTTACGCCGGTTGTTCCATCATTTCCCATCTTCCACGAGTCGTAAACGGCCTGCGATGAATCGTCTCTTTGTCTGGAAAGACTTAATTCTTCCAGTTGGAATCATCACCAGTGTGTTGGTGATCCTGATTCCGCTGCCGACCATGATTTTGGATCTGTTGTTAGCCGTTAACATCACGATCGCCGTCATCGTGCTGCTCACCACGGTCTACGTAAAAACTCCGCTGGAGTTCAGCATCTTCCCCTCCCTGTTGCTGGCCACCACGCTGGCGCGGCTGGTCCTGAATGTGGCCTCGACGCGGCTCATTCTGACCCGTGCTGGCACGAGCAAGATGGATGCGGCGGGAGGTGTGATCAAGAGCTTCGGCGAGTTTGTCGCTGGCAACGACATCGTGGTCGGACTGATTATCTTTGTGATCATCATCGTCATTCAGTTCGTGGTGATCACGAAAGGTGCGACGCGTGTGAGCGAAGTGGCCGCGCGATTCGCCTTGGATGGCATGCCAGGCCGACAGATGGCGATCGACGCCGACTTGAATGCGGGTGTGATCGACGAGCACGAAGCGCAACGTCGCCGGAGTGAGATCACCCAACAAGCCGACTTCTACGGGGCGATGGATGGTGCCAGCAAGTTTGTGCGCGGCGATGCCGTGGCGGGCATACTCATCACCCTCATCAACGTCGTAGGCGGATTGGTCATCGGGGTGGTCGAACATGGTATGCCACTCATGAAGGCCGGTGAACTATTCACTCGCTTGACGATCGGCGACGGGTTGGTGAGCCAAGTTCCCGCACTGTTGATCTCGTTGGCCGCGGCCCTGCTCGTCACTCGCAGTACCCAGGCAACGAACCTGCCCGCCCAGTTCCTCGACCAGATGTTTTCCCGACCTCAGGCCCTGTTGGTCGCGGCCGCCTTCCTGGTGGTACTCGTCTTCACCAATCTGCCGAAGGTCCCGCT
>JBGTHH010000121.1:0-6621 GCA_041746275.1 Pirellulaceae bacterium
CAGGGCGAGCGGGTGCCTGTGGCGGCTTGGGCATCCACGATCGCTCGTTCAAAAGTCAGCCCCTGGCTGTTGTGAATGGTGATGGCCCAGGCGAGCGTGAGTGGATACTGAGTGAACGCGCCCACAATCTGCTCGTCGATCTGTTTCGTTTCTTCGTTCAGTGAGTACTTCACGTTTTGCCATTCGTCCTGGGCGACGGTAATGTCGGTCGCATCCCCCGGGCAACGCACGAAAATCAGGTCTTCGTCGATGTGTGTGATGCGGCCAATTTTGCCGTTGAAGTATCGTCGCTCGGGTCGCAAGTCATTCTTAATGAACATGACTTGAGCGCCCTTCTTAAACTCCAAGGTCTCCTCCGTCGGATAGGAACTCGGCGGAAACTCGCCCGCAACGCATGCCTGGAAGACATGCGGTGGCGTCGACAGTTGCTTGAGGTTCCCGGCGTTGATTTCCTGCGCGGCGGCATTGGTCGCTGTCAGCGTGATATAGGCGTCGTTGCTCGGCGGCCGGAAATTCGCGACGAATCGGCTGGTAAGTTTCCGCAGCGACTGCTCGTCGAGGCAGTTGTTCCGCACCTTGTTCAGCAAAGCAATAAACTCCGGGTCGGACTGGCGATAAATATGTTTCAGTTCGATCGAAATGTAGTCGGTCTGCTCGAGCGCGCGGCTGCCGAAAAAGTAGGGCGTATCGTAATACCGGGTCAGCACGTCCCAATCTTCCGGTTTGACGACCGGCGGCAGTTGGTGCAGATCGCCGATCATCAGCAATTGCACTCCGCCAAACGGCCGGCGGTGGTCGCGATACTGGCGCACGACATCATCGATGGCGTCGAGTAAATCCGCGCGGACCATGCTGATCTCGTCGATCACCAGCAGATCGAGGCTGCGGATCAGGCGGATCTTTTGGCCCGAGAAGTGGCGTTGTTGGCTTTGCTCGCTTCGCGGAACGCCTGGCAGGTGGATACCAAACGGGAGTTGAAACAGCGAGTGAATCGTCATGCCGCCGGCATTGATCGCGGCGACGCCGGTGGGTGCGACGACGGCCAGACGTTTCCTTCCGTCTGCCTTGATTTGGTGCAGGAAAGTGGTCTTGCCGCTACCCGCCTTTCCGGTCAGAAAAAGACTCTTGTCGGTGTTGCGGACGTATTCAAACGCGAGTTCAAGTTGCGGGTTGGTCTGCAGGCTCATCGATCCGCCTCATCGGAAATCGCGTGAGTCAACTTCCTGGATTGAAATCGCGGGCGACGTTGACAAAGCGAGGTGCCATTCGTTTCCGGAACTACTCAGCAAACATCTCCGCTAGCGCATGGAGGATCGCGGCTGCCGTTTTACCAGAGACTTTCGACAGTCGTCTGACCAGGCGTTGTTTGTCGACGGTTCGAATTTGGTCGATTGCCGCGACGCCCTTTTTCCCTTGCACTTGTGTCGAGATTCGAAACGCATACGACCGACCTTGTGTCAAAGGTACGACAATCACGGTTCGCAGGTGCGAATTCAACTCGTCCGGCGAGACGATGATTGCCGGTCTCGTTTTCTTGATTTCGCTGCCAATGGTGGGGTCAAGATTAACGAGCCAGACTTCAAATCGCTTCATTTCCACTCGCCCTCGAAATCAGCGATGGTTGAATCCCAATCCTCCAGGCGGTCTTCTTCGACAGCGTGGCAAGCCATCGCATCCTGTTCCCAGTTATGTCTTGGCTTGCCAATACGACTGAGAATGACTTTGCCGTCGCCAACTTCAAGTTCAAGCTCTGGCGTCAGGCTCGCCTGGTCGATCACTGACTTGGGTAGACGAACGCCCTGTGAGTTGCCGATTGGTATCAAACTGACTTTCATTTTCATCTGCTCCAATTGCCAGGCGTAATGTAATTACATTGTATCAACCGACGGCGGCGAAGCAATATGCCGAATGGCCCTTCTTGGTCGCGCGGCGTGTCCTTGTGCGGCGCAAAATGGCCGCCGTACGTGTAGACTTCAGCGCATACAGTTCCGCAGTGATCGGGTTCGTCGTTTGTCGCCGAACCGTTCAAACAGCTTCGAGCCAAAGGATAAGTGGCATTGAAAGTGTTGAGCGTCTGTTCTCCGTCCGTCCGCTTTCCTTCTGCTTTCCCGTCTGGCCTTGTGATCTGGCTGCGAACCGATGAATTGCGTAGTCTACAGGAACCATTGTCACCCAGCCCGTCGCGAGTTCAGGGCAGCGTCATGCCATCAAACCGCCGTGAAGAAACCGAGTCTTGGATTGCTCAAGTCGATGTTTGGCAGCGAAAGCTGCAGCCACGATTTCCCGACATCGACCCGCACGACCTGCGGATGATCCTGCGTTCGCTGCTGCAGCCCAGCAGTGTGCCGCGACGATGGCTGCTGCGCAGGACCGAGGACGGCCGTTATGTCCTTTGAAGACGCGGTACTATTGGAAGTTGTCCGAGCGTTGGAGCGCGTCAAGCTAGACGCCGTCGTCATTGGCAATGCCGCAGCGGCACTTCATGGAGTGCCAATTACGACGCAAGATATCGACCTGTTCGTGCGTGATACCTCGGGTAATGCGTCGAAGATTGACCAATTGGTCGCGGTGTTAGGCGATAGCGTCGTGGCCAGCCGACCGTTTGAACCCACTTCTCGGATGATTCGCATCGAAGGGTTACCGGTCGACATCGATCTGGTCTTCGAGTTATCCAGCCATGCCAAGTTTGAGTCGGTTCGCGCGCGATCGGTGATTCTGGCGATCGAAGGAGTTTCGTTTCGCGTGGCGACAATGCAGGACATCATCGACTCCAAACGAGCCGCAAATCGCCCGAAGGACCTAGCCGTACTACCGCTATTGGAACAATTCCAACGTGTCCGCAACGCCCTGGACGAAGGCCCCTAGCCAGATTTGTCTATCGCACAAGGATGCTGCTTGGAAACGTAGACCGTCTTGTTTCTTCACGGATCGTCATCCCAGTCGGCAGTTTGGTCTCTCTCACGCGGGCGTGGCATTTCCCTGTGATCGTGAATCGAATATCACTGGGACATGCCAAAACGGAACGCACGCGCGACCAACTCTAGTCCTCAGGTTTCCGCTTCACCACCTACGCGCTGGTGGGGCCACGCCAGCGGCAGCCTGAGCGACACGGCGCGGCCAAATCGCGGCGAACTGTGGCTCGTGGGGTTGCTGTTACTCTTGGGAATTGGCGTGCGTGTGGCTTGGCCCCAGCGGATGTCGATCGAGCACTTTGACGAAGGGGTCTACGCCTCGAATGTCTGGTTTGGACCCGAACTGGGTGGCGGTTATCCAATGCGACATCTCTACGCACCGGCATTATTCCCGAAGCTGATCGAAGCCGCCATCATCACCGAGGCCGTCGCCACGGGAAGCCACACTCCCTCGCATCTCGCCGTGATGGCACCGAGTCTCTTCGCCGGTTGTGGCACGATCCTGCTGGTGTGGTGGATGGGACGGACGTGGTTTGGCCGCCGCGTGGGGTTGGCTGCCGCGGCACTGGTGGCGACCAGCGACTTCCATGCCTTATATTCGCGCGCGGCGCTAACCGATGGGTTGCTACTGCTGTTGGTTGTGTTAGCGGTTTGGCTGCTGGAGCGCGCGACGGCCACAGGCAATTTCAAGTGTGCCATGGGCTGCGGCGTGGTGACGGGCCTGGCGTGGTGGACGAAGTACAACGGCTGGCTCTCCTTGGCCATCGGCATCACGGGCATTGTCGGAGCCGCTGTGTTTGGTTCCGCTTTGCGTCAACGAGTTGGCTCGTGGTTCGTGGCTTGGTCCGTGGCGGCGTTTGTCGCGGTGATCATTTGGAGTCCGTATCTTCATTCCTTGCAATCGCTAGGAGGTTACGCGGCGGTTTCGGCGAATCACCAAAAGTATGTCGTCGGTTTCGGCGGTTGGTGGGACAGCGTGATCCGGCAGTTCACGAACTTGGCGTACTTCGACACGTGGCTCACGGTCCTGGGCTTACTTCTCGCTGGCCTGCTCGCGGGATGTGGCGCGACATCGCGACGCGGGACGATGGCGATCAGTTTGTGTGGCTTGCTCGCGGCCCTCTGGTTCGGATCGCCACTGGTCCTTGTGTTGCTCGGAGCCATCGGTCTCTCGGCCCGTCTCGCGCGGAGAGGCTGTGAAAAAAGTGGGACAGGCACCTCGCAGCTACGCGAAATCCTTGCTAAACAACGACATCCACTCGGAGCCAGTCCCATTTTTTCACAGCCTCGGAGCGTGCTGGGTTCGACGAAGTTCGCAACCGCGCCGCTGGCACCATGGCTGTTGTTAGCTTGGGTAGGCGGTTTGTCCGTGGCCACGCCACTCTATCATCCTTATCCGCGACTCATGTTGCCGTGGCTCTGCGGCATGTGGCTGGCTGCCGCCCTTGGGTTCGAGGAATTGGGCCGGTGGTTAGCTGAGTTGGAAACGCGCGGGCCTAAGTGGGGAAAGCGACTGGGGCTGGTCGCGCTGCTGGCTGCGGCGGGAATCCTCTGGGCGTCGGTCAGTGGATGGGCGGAGCGACCATTCAGTCGCGCATGGCAATCTCGAGACGGCTTGGAGAATATCGCCGCCGAGATAGCTCGGGTGATCCCGACCGGCGATACGAGCGCCGCGCCTGAGCCCAGTGATTTCGTGGCGACCGACAATACGATCTTGTTCGTCTATGGCGAGCCCGGTCTTTTCTTTCATCTGCGCGCCCGAGGACTGGCGTTGGTGGCACCCGTCGGTGACCTGAGCTTTCTCGAAGCTGCGGTCGACGAATCGTACGCGCGACTGCTCATCACGGGACCGCACGCCCATCGCAGTCCGGAATTCGCCGCGCAACTCGCCAAGCACAGCCCCGCCCTGCAACTCGTATCCCGCTATCGTTACCAACCCAGTCCGCTGGTCTTGTTGGATCAATATCCCGCAGAGCGATTGCTGTCAGGAGCCAACGAATTCGAGGAAGAGATTCGTGTCTACCGCGTGCTTCCATAGCGTTCGTCTCCGGCCACGCCATGTCTCCCGTAGTGTGGGCTTCTCACTCAACACGCTTCTGAGCGAACAGCCAAGCAAACATGTCGCGATTGGCGTAGGTGGGAGCCCAAGAGTTGTGGCCGACGCCAGGATACTCCGTATAGCGAGGCATGCCACCCGCTGCCTGAAGTGCCGCGATCATGTCTCGGGATCGCAGAGGCTTCACTGCGGTATCGGCCTCGCCGTGAAAGGCCCAAATCGGAATATGAGCGATCTTGTCGGCCAACGCATTGTCTCCGCCACCACAAATCGGCACGGCCGCCGCAAAGAGATCGGGATGTCGTTGCAGGGCGTCCCAGACACCAAAGCCGCCCATGGAAAGCCCCGTGATATAAATCCGCTGTTTGTCGATGGGAAACTCGCTTTGCAGTTGGCTAATTAGTTCCAAGGTCAGTTGCAGCGACTTGGTGGGTGTTTTGGGCATCGTATGCGCATCCGCACTCCACGGAGTCGCTACCCATTGGTCGTCCTCGGGGCATTGGGGCGCGATGACAAAGCAGGGGTATTTTTGGCGAACATCGACGCTGGCGAAGTCCGCCATGCCATGCACCAGTTGCTTGTCGTTATCTATGCCTCGTTCGCCCGCGCCATGCAGGAAGACAACCATGGGCACGCGCTGCGACGGGGATGTGTCGAGCGGACGCAGCAGACGGTACGGCAGTGTCGCTCCGTTACGGTGAAAGACGCGAGCTTCGTAGTGTTGGCGAAAGTCCTCCTCGGCCTTAACAAGCGGCATGACGGCTCCCACAAAAAACATGACAAGTAACCCACGCTGCACGCGACTCATAAACGATCTCACAAAGTGATACTCTCTCAAACACAAGACCCTGTTCATGGCCATCCTCTCCTGAGCGACCTGCGTATTCTAGTCCCAGGCCGCCGTAAGTTGAAATACGGCGAGGGCGGTGCTCCCTGTCGGGAGGCAATAAGTGACGACGGAAGGCGATTCGGAAACGAGCGAAACTCAAGAATAGTTCTCTTGGCTCTGTCGATAGGCTAGACTGGCAACTCATTCGCGTCGCTATCGCGACAGCGACAAGTTCTTGTGACCCGATTGCCTCGCCGCATTCATGGACCAGTCCCACTACCAGCCCCCGAACAACCTCGATACGACTTCGACAGGACTGCTTCGCCGAGTCGCCGCGAACGATGGCGCGGCCTGGCGGCAATTCGTTTCGCTGTATGGTCCCGTGGTCAGGTACTGGATTCGCCGGGAGGGATTAAATCAGAGCGATTTGGCGGACGTTTTTCAAGAAGTGTTCCTGGCCGTGTTGCGCAACATCGCGGGGTTTGAACGCGAAACTGGCGTCGCCAAATTCAGGGCGTGGCTGAAGACTATCACGCTGAGCAAAGTCCACGATCACTTTCGTCGGCAAGGTAAGCAACCGCTCGCTTACGGCGGGTCGACGGCGATGCTGCGCCTGCGGGCGATTGAAGCAGCGACTCCGTCCGCGAACGAGGAGGATGCAGGCGATTCTTTCGCCTGTTCAGAAGACGCATTCCTTGTTCAGCGAACGCTTCAGATCGTTAAATCTGAATTCCACGAAAACACTTGGAAAGCTTTCTCTCGGACGGCTGTCGATGGCGTCACGTCTCAAGAGGCAGCCGCTGTACTCGGCATGACGGCCCTGG
>JBGTHH010000122.1:0-8265 GCA_041746275.1 Pirellulaceae bacterium
CGGAAAGATCAGTCCTCGCGGGAAGAATGCTGGTAAGCCGATGGTACGCCGAAAGCGAGTGCCTCGCGGATGCGGCGGAGACATCTTGCTTTGGGACACGGCCGTTGATCATGGATTGGCGAAGGTTTCTGAAGATTTTGCTTGTAGCAACTGCGGTCAAGTGTGGAGAAAAGTGCAGCTCAAACGCAGCGGCACAGTGCCGGTATTGACCAACTACAGCTATTTCGGCCTTTGTGAGCGACGGAGTGGACGCACTCGGCGGATCGAAATCTCGGCGCTCCAAACTGAGCGACCTACCACTGCCACTGAGGTCCAGCGTATTCGCGAGATCGACGTTCAGACAATTCAATGGTTCATTCCGGACACGAAGGTAAACACCAAGGGACCGCAGTACAACCGAAACGCACTGTCGGCAAGAGCAGTCAACAACCTCGCGGATTTCTATACGCGGAGGAATCTGCGCGCTCTCGCTCGTCTCTGGCATGAGGCATCGCGGAGCGATGAAGAGCGACCGGTACTCCTTTTTGCCTTGACCGGTGCCTTCGGGCACATTGAGAGGATGACGCGATACAAGTTCAAGAAAGGGGGTAATAGTTCCCTGACCGGCCAACTGTATTTTCCCTCTTTCCCCGTTGAAGACAACGTACTTCGTCAACTCGAATCAAAGGTCAAGCAAATTGACCGTGCATGGAAACTGTTATGGGCACAACGCGGTCATCATAGCAACGTCTATGTCCGATCTGGCCACGCGGGTGCGTTAACGGGCATTCCCGATTCGTCGATCGACTATGTGTTTGCCGATCCGCCGTTCGGATCGAACATCTATTACAATATTACAATGAGGTCAACTGGCTATACGAGTGCTGGTTAGGCCGGCTTACGGATGAATCAAAAGAGGCTGTCGTACATCGGAAAAACGACAGAGGTACGAAGACTATTGAGGATTATTCGCGACTGATGGCCGACGCTTTTCGGGAGCTTAATCGAATTCTAAAACCGAATCGATGGGCGACCATTGAATTCAACAACAATGACGGGCGGATATTTGAATCGGTCAAGCAAGCGATTCGTGACGCCGGCCTTGAGATCGTCAATATGCTGTTGCTCGACAAGGAGCACAAGACGTTTAAGCAAATCAAAGGGGCAGAAGGCGTCGAAGATGTCGTGGACAAAGATGTGTTGTTCAACCTCCATAAGCCGGCCGTGGTCTGCGGGGAGTCGGAACGGATCGATCACGACTTGGAGCATCAAGTGAGCGACGCGGTGCGGCAGCACCTATCGACACTGCCGGGACGCATTCAGGCCGAGCCGGGTAAATACAGCGACGAGCACCGGACGACCGCCACGATTAACAGCATGCTAATGAACTCGCTCATTCCGCGCGGCGTGAGCGTCGAGCAACTCAACCTGCCGTTCATCGAACGAGTCTGCTCTCGCTACTTCCGCAAGATTGGCCAACGCTGGTATCTGCGCGGCGAAGCGGTCGGCGGCAACGGCGGGCTGTTCGAGGAAGAAGTCGCCGTCAAAGACGACGTCAGCGCGATCGACTGGTTGCGGCAGAAAGTCCACTCGCGCCCGATGCTGATCGGTGAACTCAAACCACACTGGATGCGCGCCGTCGGCCTGCTGCCGACCGACGTGTCGCAGAGTCTGAGCCTCGACGAACTGCTCATTGAAAACTTCTGGCGCGACGAAGATACCAACCGCTGGCGCGAACCGACCGACGCGGAACGCGAACGCATGAACGACGACCGCTCGATTCGCGTCCTGCATGACGCAGAACGCTACCTCGCCGGCACGCTCCGCCGCGCGACCACCGACGCCGAACGCTGTGACTGGATCGACGTCTTGTTCAAAGCCTGCCGCCAAGTCGAAGAGGGGGACACTCAGTCGACGCCCACGCTCCGTGACTTCGATCTTGGCGAAGGCTATCGCCTGATCACACGGCTGTTCCAAGGCGTGCTGAACGACCACGTCAGCGCAGAGGTGTTCGCCAAAGCTCAAAAGCAAAACGCCGCCGCATCGAGCCGAGTTTCTCAGGCGATGCGCACCGAAGAGGCCGAACTCAAAACCGAGCGTAAGAGAGTCAAACGTATGTTGTTTGATTAAGGTTGATTGTCATGACGCATAGTCCGACCGGATTCTTTTACGAGTGGCTCAGCGAACGTCCGGTTGCCGCACGCATGGCCGTGGCGGTTGATGGCGACCGCCTGCTCGCGGATGCCGGTCTGCTCGGTAAACAACAACTGACGGATAGTACCGGTCGCCATTGGCGACTGGTCGTGTTCCGTGGGGACGATGTGGCGTTTCGTTTGGCGTACCGTCATGCCCGTACCGAGAAGCACGTCTTGGTGGTCCTGGCGCGCGGCACTTCGCCCGATAGCCGCATTCAAGTCTCGTATGTCGCGGACATCCTAGCCGCAAACGAAGGTGGTCCGCCTCTCAACTTGTCGGTGCTGGAAGTCTTTCGGCGAGTTTGCCCCAAGATCAACTTCCCGGTCACGGAGTTGCGGCGATTCAAAGACGAGCTACTCGAACGACTCGATGCGGTTCCTGAAGCTGCCAAGAAGATCATTGAACGCTGGGGCCGTCCCGACGATTGGGGACGGGGTCAAGTCGCGGCCTTAGTCCTCCTGTTGCGTCATCCGGATTGGACGCTTACGAATCTGTGGCCCGACGACACCGATCCCGCCGCGGCGATCGCTCACGCGCTGCGTGTGCTGCTATCCGTCTCAACCGATTCACCCGACCTGCCGATTCTCCGCCAAATGCTACCCGAAGCATTTCGGCAACAAGTAAAAGAGTACCTCTTCTGGCTCGATCAACCGGCTGAGCAAGCGGCAGCCTACCTGCTGATTCGTCGATTCGCGGACGACTTGAAGCTGCAAAACCCGGTGGTCCAGTTGAAAGGGATCCAACTTTTCCCGCTGGATTTCCCGCTCGACAAATTGGAGCCGCTCGCTCGTCAAGTTGTCGCCCTTGCGCAAGCGGACGTGAGGACGTGGCGGTTGATCGAAAAACGGGCCGAAGAGTTCCTCACGCCTGAACGTGCCGAAAGGGTTAGCAGTCTGACATCACACGTGGACCACCAGACGGACCTTGCCGTACTCTCTTCGCCAGCCCTTCTGCTCCCGCAACTTCAGAAGAGACTGCTGAATTTCTTCGCCACGCGCAGATCGACCGACTTGGCCTGGGCCAACGATCTCTCGTCGCATCCGGTCATCAAGACGGATGACGTCGATCTGACAAATCGCCATCAGCAATGCCAAGCGGCGGCGAGACTGGCCGGCCGGATTTATGGAATTGAACATCGGCTGGCAGAAGCGGTTCCCTCCTTCCGTCATGCCGAGCATCTTCTCGATTGGTATATCCAGTCCGGCCACCATTTGCTCGAACTCGAAACCGCACGGGCTTTGCATGACCGGCTGGAATGCGGTCACGCGGGATTGTCCGATGCGGCTGGTCTGTACTTGCTGAACAGCGAAGACGAAGCCGCTCCCGGCGATGGCTCGCTGGCCGCAAGGGTCCGACAACGCCTCGATGCACTCGACGCCTTCTTGGCGAAACTCATCAAGTCAGCGCCAGAGAAGTTCGCCAGCGGACCACGCAGCATTGTTCATTTCATCAAACAGGAAGTCGGGGACGAACTGCAACGCATCCTGACCGGAGATTCGGATCGGCGGATTTGGGTGCTGCTCTTCGACGGGATGCGCTACGACACTTGGGAAGCCGTCGTTCAGCCACTGCTCGGCGAACATTTTCAAATCACTGGTCTGGCTCGCTTTTGCGCGCTTCCGAGTTACACCGCGTTCGCCCGGCGCAGCGTGTTCGCGGGCACACCACCGGCCGAGTGGTCTACCGGAAAAGTTTCGTCACGCACAGAGCCACAGTTGCTCGCCAAGAACCTGGGACTCGCGGCACACGAAGTGAAAGAGAAGTTGCGATTGGTGACCGACGCGGACACCACGAAGGCCAGGGCCGCACAGAACGCCCGCGAGACGAACGCGAAGCCCATCAACGTCCTGATTTACCCGATCTCGGACGAATGCCACGAATACCGCAGCGACTTGGCGTCGTTCAACATCAAGATTCGCCAAGACCTGTTGGGAGATCGCAAGACCGGAGTCCGTGGCATTCTCGATGACTTGCTCCGCCGCGTGAGACCGGGCGACATCATTCTGGCGACGTCGGACCACGGATTCGTCGAACTGCCCACCGATATGGCCATTACCGTGAGCCACGCCGAAGCCGCCGCTCATCAAGTCACGTTGAAGGATTCCGTTTTCTATCGCTATGCGAAACAGTTCACGCCATCGCAAATGCCCGACACCGTCGAAATCGTCGTCGCCGATGAACCGCATTCGCTGTGCGTCGGTCGCAATTGGCTGAAGCGCGAGGGAGTCGGACATGGGGTTCGCTATTCACACGGCGGCGTCTCGCTGCCGGAGTTGGTGATCCCGGCTGCGCGACTGGAACGAGTGACCGAGAAACTTGCGGCTGTCGATATCGTGGAACTGCCCACGAATGTTGCTGTCGAAGAAGACGACGTGGTTGAACTCTCCTTTTCAGTCAGGAACCGTGGCAACATCGAAGCGGAATTTGAAGTTTCAGCCCGCAGCAATCTCGATGAACCGCTTCTGGACTACCGAGGCAGTCTGGCTCCCGCCGCCAGTCAGCCGATGAAGCTGAGGGTGTGCGGTACATTCCGAACTCATCCCGATGGCGGTGTTGACCCCAAGAGGACGCTAGCCGCCATTGGCATTCGTCTGCGACATACCGATCAGTCGGGCAATTGGCGTGATGCCGTCGATGGAATCATCCATCTGCCGGTCAAGGTCCATGCCAAGAAAACTAAACTCGAAACCGAGGCTCTCGCCAGCTTCGACGATGTGTAATTGAGGATTCCTCATGTCAGCCAATACAACGAGCAACACGACGCTTGACAAATTGAACGCCAAGATCCAAAGCACGCTCAGTGACCGCATCATCCTAAAGCCGTTGACGCGGTGGAACGAAGCGTACAAAGAGTTCCCGCGCTACGTGATGGAGTACCTCGTCAGCCGCTACGTCGAGCCGAACGACCCCATCGCCGGCCAGGCCAAGATCGACAAGATTCTGACCGAGCACTACGCCGAAAGCGCGAAGAAGGAGCTCATCAAGAGCCGCATCAAAGAGAAGGGGCAGTACACACTGCTCGGTCAATTCAGCGTCCGGTTGGATCAAGGCCGCGATCACTATTGGGCCGACGTGCCGGCCTTGGGTGACAACACGGTGCGCATCGCCCCGAAGATTCTGGAGCAATACGGCGACGTGCTTCTGACGAGCGGAGCGTGGGGCACGATGGAACTCGAATACGACGGCACCTACGAAATCAAAGGCAAGATATTCCCGTTCTACGTCCGCGCGTTCACACCGCTGCAATACACCCGCTTGGACGTTGACGACTACATCTCAAAACGCCCGTTATTCACTGAGGATGAATGGCTTGACTTGTTGATCCAGTCCATCGGCTTCAACCCGACGAAGTTCGAGCGGCGCGTGAAGTTACTGATGCTGCTGCGGTTGGTCCCGTTCGTAGAGTCCAACTACAACCTGATCGAGCTAGGACCACGCGAAACCGGCAAGACCTACACGTTCCGCAACACGTCGAATCGCGGGTTCGTGATCTCCGGCGGCGGAGCCAACGCTACGCCAGCGAACCTGTTCTACAATCGCAATACCCGCAAGCTTGGCGTCATTGGTCTCAAGCACTTGGTTTTCTTCGACGAGATTTCGCACACCAAGTTTGACGACGCCGAATCGAGCATCAACATGCTCAAGGACTACATGCAGACCGGGAAGTTCAATCGCGGCGACCAAGAGTTCTCGGCACAATGCTCCATCGTCTTGGGCGGCAATATCGACACGGACATGAACCTGCGGCAGCCCGACGCCAAGTACCGGCAACTCTTCGAGCCTCTTCCCGCTGAACTGCAAGATGCAGCATTCTTGGACCGCATTCATGCTTATCTTCCCGGATGGGAAATGCCCAAGATACAGCCCGACAATTACGCAACCGGCTACGGCATCTTGACCGACTACCTGGCCGAAATCTTCGCCGAGCTCCGCCGTCGCAATTTCCAAACCCACGTCAACGCCTGGGTGGATATGGGATCGATGACAGGCAGGAACCAGGACGCGGTTAAGAAGACCGCCGCCGGGATGCTCAAACTCCTGCACCCACACCGTACGGTGGAAGAACTCACCGGAGGCGAAATTGCCCCCCCTCATTGAGTTCGCCGTGGAAATGCGAAAACGCACAACCGATCAACTGGCAAAGGTTCTGCCAGCTGAATTCTCACAGGTCGATTACTCGTATATCTTGCGTCGCCGCAGATAAGCATTTCGCGCCGGTTGCGAGGCGACGAGAAACGAGGTCGGCGTGCGGCGTTTCAGCCCGAGGAGTGTCGCGCGACGCCACACAAGAGCCGCACCCACGGCCAAGCGGCAGGGTAATCGTATCGACGTGCCGTTAACGTGACTAGTCGTGAGCAATCGCCCACGACCTAGTTCAGTTTATATCAGTCGTAACATTCGATATCGACAGTCGCAGCTACTTGTTGCAAGTCACATGCGACTGCCAAGTCGGCTTTCGGGTTCCAGAGGACTCACTGGGTGATCGCACAGATCTCTGATGGAATCGGCGGAGCGTTGCCTGACGCTTCCATAGATAGGCACCACCAGTACGCTCCCGCCAACTCACGACGTCGAGCTTGGTCTAGGTCGTCAGCTTCTGCCAACACTTCCAGACCTGGCTCAGCAATGTTGCTGGGCTCGGCAACGCTGTCGGGGCGTTTGGGCTTGTGGTGCGTTTGCTGTGGTTCGGATACTGTGGCTCGTGATGCATCGGTGACTGCTTTGGATTCTTCGGCGGCACTCTCGTCTGGCAATGCGTCTGCGGCAGGAAGATTCGGTGCAATCGTCGTGTGAGCGAGGGCGTCACTCGAAATCAGTAACTCACGGAGCAACGCATCATCGGAAGACAGTAACCTTGCGCTAGGCAACATACCCGCAGCGCTTGCATGTCTTCTCCGTTCCCTGTCGTGTCTCCTGGCCTTCCTCGGTTTCTTCCTCTGCGTTCAACGCATCCCGGACGATTTGCCTCGCCTTTCCGCATCGAGGCAATCTCAAACACCGGATGAACACTTCATGGAAAACATCACGACCCCGGCGGCCAACCAATCTGGCGCGGCGACAATCACGGTGACGGTGAGTGACGGATCGGCGAGCACGATTGGTACCTTCGTGTTGACGATCATTTCAGTGAATGATGATCCCAGCTTCACTAAAGGGATGAATCAGACGGTGAACGAGGATGCTGGGCAACAGTTCGCAACGAACTGGACCACCCACATCAGCGTCGGGCCGACCATTGACGAGCACGGTCTACTGGATACTCTGGATGATCTTCTGTTGTCCGACTTGGCAGCGACGATGGTCTCGCAGGGCCACTCGACATAGCAACGGTCACGAAATAACTTTCCCGTTTTCCCAGCGATCATCTCGACGGAGCATGATGGCTACTTTGGATTTGAGGAAGTTATTTCGTGACCGTTACATAGGGCACTGACCGAGAAGCAGGTCGACCATTACGCATCGCGTTTCTTGCGACGACGTCTCGCTGCGGGAATAAAATCGTCTGGACGCGGCTCAGTTTATCATGAACCTGTACTCGATCTTAGCGGACGTGGTCGTTGTCGTTCATGCGGGCTATGTCGGCTTCGTCGTGTTGGGGTTGGTCGCGATCCTGGTCGGTGCCGTCCTGCGGTGGCAGTGGACCCGCAATGTCTGGTTTCGCGTCGTGCATCTCGTCATGATCGGCGTCGTGGTCGTCGAATCGCTGTTCGGCATTACTTGTCCACTGACGACCTTGGAATACAACCTGCGGCGTAGTGCGGGTGAGACCGCACACGCCGAGTCCTTTGTCGGACGCTGGGTGCATGAGCTTCTTTTTTACGACGCACCCGATTGGGCATTCACTGTGGTCTATTGCCTGTTTGGTGCGATCGTCTTGTTCAGCTTCGTTATCGCACCACCACGTTGGCGACCGCGAAGTTCTGTGAGCCAGCAGGAACCCAGTTAGATCGTAGAATACTGTCTTGCCAGAGGTTGGTTTTAGGATGAGCCGCTTGGCGCTAGCCTTTGGTTTCCTCGCTCGAACCGGACGCTAACGCGTGTCGGCTGCGGCAGAATTGTCTAACCCAATTTCCTGGCCGATCCCAAGAT
>JBGTHH010000123.1:0-2611 GCA_041746275.1 Pirellulaceae bacterium
GACGACCGACTACGTCTTCCAGACCAAGACGGTGCTCGACATCGAGCAGATGCACACGATGCAATCCTTGGTTCGCAACGTGGTCGTCTCGGATCACGTTTACGAGGCGGCTCTCGATCTGGTCCGAGCGACGCGCCCCGAAGAAGCTGCGTTGCCCGCCGAACTGAAGAACATGGTGCAATGGGGTGCCGGGCCGCGTGCCACCATCGCGTTGTTGATGGCGGCCAAGGCGAGGGCGCTGCTGCACCGTCGTTGTCACGCCACGACGGCCGATCTGGCGGCAGTCGCCCTCCCGGTGCTGAGACATCGCATCATCCTGACATTTAACGCCGAGGCGGCCGGAGTGGATGCGGATTCGGTACTGTCCAGAATTATCCAATCGACGAAGTCGTTACAGAAACAGGCGAAGGAAACCATGTCCTGACCCTACATCAGTTGTCTCTGAGTTCGATGTGTTTGTGGTCGTAAGTTGCAAATTGTAAATGACAAATCCCAAACAAACTCCAAATTCAAAACCGAAATTGATCCAAACCTAAGGAGTGCGATCAGTCGTGAGGGGTTGGAGTTTCAGATTTGTTTGAGCTTTGGTGCTTGCGATTTCGGATTTGCGGCTCCGCCGCTCTAAGAATGTTGCCTTGCAGTAGCTGGGCCGTGAGGGTTTCGATTTTCGCGGTCCCAGCTACGTTTTGAAACAAACCGACAATAGAGAGGTGTCGTGGCGGAGTAACGTCCACCGCGAGAATTGTGGCAAATCGCATTTTTTCAAAGCTGATCAACCGCTCGCCAAGCTTGCCCGATCCGCCAGCCGGGGCCAAGCCGTTCGCGTCCGATCTGGTCGACCCGCAAGTCATGGACCAGATCCGGCATCTCGAATTATTGTCACGCGGCGTGGTGGATGGGTTGCTCGCGGGAAAGCATCGTTCGACACACAAGGGCGGTTGCTGCGAGTTCGCACAGCATCGCGCTTATGCTCCAGGCGACGAGATTCGGCAGATCGACTGGCAGGTCTACGCTCGCAACGACCGCTACTTTATTCGCCAGTACGAGGAGGAGACCAACCTGCAAGCTTGCCTCGCCCTCGATACCAGCGGCTCGATGAAGTTTGGCTTATCGACGGTCAGCAAGCTCGACTACGCCCGTCGGGCGGCCGCTTGCCTCGCCCGGTTGTTGCTGCACCAGCGAGATGCAGTGGGTGCCGCCGTGCTGAATGAGGAGTCATTGACTTTCGTGCCGCCGCGACAGAACGCCAGTCATCTGCAAGCCATCCTGTTCGCGCTCCAGAATGCGACGGCCTCCAACGGCGGCAGTTTGGCCGGACAGATTCGCGCGTGTATCCCACGTATGCGCAGACGAGGCTTGTTCGTGCTGCTGTCCGATTGTTTTGGCGACATTGATGAATTGAGCAAGGCCCTGCGGGTCGTTCGCGCTCGTGGACACGACGTGTTGGTGTTTCAAGTGCTCGCGCCCGAAGAAGTGCATTTCAACTTCCGCCACTGGTCGTCGTTCCAATCGCTCGAAGCCGCCGGACACAAGATTAACCTCGACCCTGCCAGCGTCCGAGATGAATACCTAAAGCGTTTTCGAGCCTTTCTGGAACAGCTCGAAGAGCGGGTGACCGGGATCGGCGCGGACTATGTTCGCATCACGACAAACCATGATTTAGCCGAGGCGCTGTCGTATTTCCTGCGCAGCCGTGGTGCCAAGGGCGGTGCCAGCGGAAGCAGCCAACGGGTGGTGACATTATGAGGAACAACGGCGCGTGAGTTTTTTAAGTATTGCATTTCTGGCCGCCTTGCCGCTCGCTGCGGCACCGCTGCTGCTCCACTTTTTCGATCGGCGTCGTAACGTCGTGATCGAGTGGGGGGCAATGCAGTTTCTACAGGAAGCCGCGACTCGGCGCACCAGCGCGCGGCGGCTCAAAGAATGGCTGTTGTTGCTGTTGCGGATGGCTGCCTTATTCGCGTTGATCGTGGCATTGGCCCGGCCACTGGTCCCGGGAAACTGGTTCGGCACGACCAACCGCAACGAGACGATCGTTGTCGTCGACAATTCGATGTCGATGATGCGGATGTCGGATGGCACGCCGTTATTCGAGCAGCTCGTCCACCGCGCCACGGAGACGATCGACGAATTGCAGGCAGGCGATTCGGTTCGCGTGCTGCTGGCGTCGCCTTATCCGGTATGGGTGACCGCGGGCAGTTTGCGAGTCGACGCGGCATCAAAGTCCCGGCTGATTGATCAGCTCGCCCAATTGCGCCCGACCGACGGATCGAGCGATCTGCTGGCGTCGCTCTTCACGGCGGTGCAATCCGACGCGGAAGCGACGCTACAGCATCGACATGTCGTCTTGCTGACCGACGGCCAAGGAACCGACTGGAAGCTCGATGACATCGCCGGTTGGAAGCGGTTTCAAGGCGTGCTGTCGGCCGCTCCGGTTCCCACGCAGTTGGAAGTCGTTGAACTCGATTCAACCGCCGGCACTGGCAACCTGGCTGTCAACCAAGTCCGCGCCAGTCGCACGGTCGTGGGCATCAAGCAACCGTTTACGGTGACTGCGCAGATTCAGAATCACTCCAGAGATTCGTCGCCACACGGGCGGCTGATCTGGGCG
>JBGTHH010000124.1:0-13484 GCA_041746275.1 Pirellulaceae bacterium
GGGCTGGAGCAGCCGCAGCCGGGATCGAAGGCTGCGGAACAGACGCCGGCTGTGGAACCGGCTTCTCTGGTACTCGCGGCGGATTGTTCTTCGCGATCTGCCTCGGCGGTTGAACGCCGGGCGTTGCGCTTCCAGGCTCATTCCCCAAGGGTGTCAGCACCCACCGCGCGACGCGGAACTCCGCTTCCCAACTGCCGAGCATGAGCTGGTCTGGCTTAGGACGGCGATAGAAACGATCGTCGAAACTGAGCCGCGCAGGATCTCCTCGGAAATCGATAAACACGTTGCCATCCACATCGACCAGCACGCTTTCGGAGCGGACGATCACTCGGATGGTCCTCGTGGCGCTGTCGGGAAAGACCCGGAAGCGACTGGAGGTGACGTTGTCCTCTCCCAGTCGCCCATCGACGCGATTTAATCCGCTGATCTTGTCGCGCCAGCCCTCGATGACGACGCCGACTTGGTGTCGACCGACCGTGATGCCTAGATTCAGCGAGCCGTTGCCGCCGATCTTCGCCACATCCAGTTCAAACTGATACTGCTCGGGCAGGTCGACATTCACATTCAGTTGGGCGGCTCGTGTGCCCGGAATCAACAGAGAGCCGTTCTCCCGGCGAAACTGCCCCGCCCCTGCGTCCCGTGGAACGTCGATTCGGGCCAGCAGATCGATATCGGTTCCAACCTGATAAACGTTGGTAAGCTCGGGGCGTGACTTACCGGTCGTCACCGAGGGTGGCGTAGGAGTAACTGGTGCGGGCGTTTCGGACGAACAGCCGAGGATCCAAGGCACGCAGTTGGCCAGTAGACAAGCCGTCCTTATAAGGCGGAAAGCAGAAACTGCTGAACGTGCGGGAACCCACTCTTTGCCGGCTATGTCGGACATATCCCTACCTGTTGACAGTCGCAACGCCCCTATAGTCCAGACTTTTAGGAGTATTTTAGCGACAATCACGCAGTATGACTATTTTGCCGCATATCGGGTCAAAAAATGTCCACTAACTAACGCCGAAGTAACGCTGGCGTTTCGCGTCTGGGAGTGTTGGCCGAAATCCCGCGCGAAGAAAAGAAACCGTCCGCCAATCACCTCACGAACCAAACACGTCGGAATGAACGTGGATTGTGGGCACAAACAATTCGTACCCCGACTTTCCCGAGCGTAGTTGGCGACACTGTGGATTGGAACAGACCGAATCGCATTCGGCGGACCCAAGAACGCACAAAATGCCCGGCTGCGTCGGTCGATTTCACCGACGCACGTTAACGCACCTTGCCAAGCAGAGGTGGTGGTGCGCCACCTCCGCACGTAGCGGTGGGTCACCATACATGGGGTATCTGCGAAGGTGAATATCGAGCCCGGAAAAGTGACAGATACTTCAAACCGGATTTATGTGATGGGGTTTTTGGAATAGTTAGCGTTGGCCGAGAATCTTGGCAGGCGTGGGATTGTGACGACTGTGCGTCGCGAACAGAACGTTTTCGGGCACGTAAAAATATGCCCCATGTTTAACCCCTCGGTCGCAGGTTCGATCATGCTTTGGGGAGGACCACCGACAGGCATCTCCATAACTCGCCCAAACGACTCATGCGGCAATGACCTGTCGTAGTCCCCAAAATCCTTCTGGGTCAGACCGACAAGGCCACCAGCATGATCGCTGCCATTGCCGCCATGAGGCCGTCTTCAATGAATGTCACCTTGGACATGGGCAGATTGAAGACCGTTCCCAGGCAGGCACATTGAATCTGTCGTTTTTTCAAAAGGGCCTGAGTGACTCCAACGATGCCAATGAGCATCACCGCCAAAGTCACCGAGTTGGTAACGATGGGCGCAAATCCCACGAGGTACGCCACGCCCAAGGCCAGTTCGATGAACGGGTAGGCGTATCCGTAAGGTCGAACCGGGCGAGCCAGAACATCATAGGTCTGGAATGAATCGACAAAGCCCTGGAGATCGAGCAGCTTGAAGAACGAAAAGGCGATGAAGAATCCGCCCATGAAATTGCCCATCGCCCGCATCCAATCGAACGCTCCCGCCGTGACTTCCACCAAAGCGACAATCCCGATCAGATAGGCCAACACCAATAGCAAAGGTCGGTAAGTCTCAATGAAGGATTTCTTTTCCGGGGCCGGTGCAGAGGCTTGCGAGGGAGCGGAGCCGTTCAGTTCGCCTAGCACTTTGAAACCGGCTTCGGAAACATGGCGTTCCACAGTCTGAGTGGAGACATTTTCCCCCTCCACGGACAGCACCTTGTTGGGATCGTCGGTATCGACGGACCATCGGCTGATGCTGGGATCGCTATCCAGGTGTGGCTTCACCGCCGCCACGCAACTGCCGCAGTTGAGGTTGGTCTTGTATTTCTGAGTTGTCATCTTTCTTTCCTTTGAAAAGTCAATTTGGTTGAGTGCCTTGGAGAGCCTGCAGGATGGGGCAACCGCTTGCCGCCCCTTCCCCATGACATTGTTTGATGAGTGAGGCCAACGCTTCTCGCATTCGTTGAAGGTCGTCGATCCTGGCTTCGATGTCGGCGACTTTGGCCTCGGCCTGTTGGCGAACTTCCTGCTTGGTGGCGCTGGTGTCCAACCTCAAGGCGAGCAGGCTTTTGATTTCTTTGAGGGTGAAACCAAGCTCCTTGGCTCGACGGATGAACCGCAGCACGTCCACCGCTTCCAGATCGTATTGGCGGTAACCAGAGTCTCGCCGCTGAGGTTCTTCGAGCAGTCCTTGCCGTTCATAGAACCGCACGGTTTCCACGCCGACGCCCGCCTGACGGGCCAATTCACCGATTTTCAAAGTCGTCATGTTCGTCCTCCGCCAGTATTATCGACCCCGTAGCATACTACGGAGTCAAGGGTTGTCCGGAACTTTTTCTCAGCGGCTTAGGGGGAGATTTTTTCAAAGGCGACAAACCCTTTCCATCCGCTGTGCGTAGAATCGTGTGATATGAACACATTCCTTCTTCAACTCGTTGCTGTCTCTAGCAGCCTTGTCCTGGCTCTCCCGCCTGGATGGTGCAGCGGCATGATTTCCTATTAGGGCGTTGAATCTGCCCCGGTGTAGGCGACGTGTTGTCATCAGCCAGCCTCAGACCAGTCGTCGGAACCGGAGCCAAATCCTACCCAGCCGGGCGTTCAGTGTTGTTGCTCTTGGGACGCCACGCCGTCTCGAAAGTCTGTCCCTCCGAACGATTCGAATGCCCTTGCTCTGCCATTCGAGGTCGAGCCTGCAATCGTAGGCGGTGATGTTCCCCTCGTTGGCGAGATGGCGACAAATGTGGGGCAACATTCCGGTCTTCGCCTGCACATTCTCCAGTGCGTGTGGCTTTGCTAAATCGCAGCGTGCGTCTTCCGCATCTCCCGGTCTTTTGACCCGAAGACCCTGCTGCGTCTGTTGTGCGCAGCGAACTCTGCGTTCTCAAATCCTTATTTTGCTGGAGAGATTTCCATGTTTGCTCAACTGTTTGCCGGATCGTTCGTGTCCCACAGTCTTCTGCTGGGAGGCGTGACGTTCGCCGATGAGAAGCCCCAGGATTGCTGCTCGGCCAAGCTCGCCTGTTGCACTCCTCGATGCGAAGCTCGGCTGTTGCGAGATATCAGACTCACTAGAGATTCCCGCGAGCCAGTGGGTTGCACTCCTCGATGCGAAGCTCGGCTGTTGCGAGTAGGGCCAGACGTGTTGTGCCGATAACAAAAGGTGTTGCACCACAACTCAGGAATGCTGCAACGACGGCATGAAGTGCTGCGACTCAGGCAAGGCGTGCTGCGGTCGTAGCGGCAAAAAGTCCGCTTAGCAGGACAACCTGACCGATGAAAACGCACCCAGCGGAAGTCATGCTTCGGCTGGGTGTGTCAATCGGGGCAGCACCTCGATCAGATCGCGTCATGATTGCGCGAAGATTCTCACGGGCTTTGTTCGCAGTCCTTCCAGGTTTCGA
Source organism: Pirellulaceae bacterium (assembly GCA_041746275.1). GTDB lineage: Bacteria > Planctomycetota > Planctomycetia > Pirellulales > Pirellulaceae. Next base: position 3,930 of record JBGTHH010000124.1, read on the forward strand.
GCCTTCGTTTTGAATTGCACGTTCGTGAACCCAGTCAAGGAATTCACGGATTTCTCGGCGTGTTAGCTGCTCGACAGGCACGCCACCACCCCACTCGTTCCATTTTCTCACCGTAGACAAATACTCTTTACGAGTTCCAATCGCCGGATTCCCAGCGCGGAAGTAACTCAGTACAGTTGTCTTGAGACTCGTCGGCATTGGCAATTCTCCCGGGCCGCCGGTACTTGCTCCTTACTCGCTCCTTCCCACCAGTGGCTTCATACTGCACGTCATGCGGCCAGTGACTCCGATTCATGGAATGGACGTAGATTGTGAGCACAAACGATTCGTACCCCGATTTTCCCAAACGTAGTTGGCGACACTGTGGATTGGAACAGGCCGACCCGCATTCGGCGGACCCAAGAACACACAAAATGCCCGCTGGGTAGGTCGATTTCGCCGACGCATGCAGCTGCAGCCCGTGAAACTGCTTCGGTGTGTCGGATATCATAGCGCGTTGGGCAACCGATTGCGCGCTCAGGACGCGCCCTCCGCAGTCAGCTCGACGATTCGCGTTGATGACGTATGACGTGTTGATCTACGCGCGCAACTCGCTCAGAGTCAGACAGCTCCCGGGCTGCTAGACCGACGTCGCGGACATGAGAGCCATTGGGCAGCCTTCGTCGCGATAGGTTGAGTTCAAGAAGATCCCGCACGCTCGACTTCGACCTGTGCGTCTTTCCGTGTCCAGTTTACCTGCCTGCCTGCCTGTCCGATCGTATCCATTTGGTGCTACGATGGTGAGTAAGTCACGAATGTCAACGGAATCGCCGACGCAACTATGTACCCCGTCATTGCAATCCTCACGAGTCTCGTCGCCATTGCCGCTTCGATCGTGTTGTTCATCGCGCTCCAACGGCTGCGTCAGATGGAAGTCGCCATCAAGCGGTTGGCAGCGTTACACGACGATCACACGTCTGCGTCTTCGAATGATCAATCAGGCGGACTGCGGAGATGGTTGACGTTTCGGATGATTTTGCTGTTAATTGCAATGACGGTGTTGGCGTGTCTGCTGGGAATCATTACACGCGAGACCAACCTTTCGCATCGTCAATCACTCGCGATTCAGCATTTGCAATCAGTCGGGGTCACCAACGTTCAACGCACGTATGAGAAGCCGAGCGGCCCCTTCATCTGCAACTTTCCAACACCGCTAATTGACGACGGATTTCTTCCGCCTGAATGGGTGCGGCACGTCATGGGCGCGGAGTTTGGAATGTCTGTTGAAGAGGTCGTGTTCGCCAGCCCGTACGAAGCGGGGCGGTTATCCATCCTCGGCGTACTGACGTTCATTACCTGTCGTGATCTACGCGAAGTGGTCCTTGTGCGGCCATGCGGCAAACCGACGACTACATGAGACGTCAAGTCTAAGGTAGCCGGTCGTTTGCGACACCAAACCGTGACCAGGATTCGGACGGCCAGTAGATGTAGTCGACGTAGCCAACGATATCGCCGACGTGAATCGATCCAAAATGTCGGCTATCCTTCGAGCCATCGCGGTTGTCGCCTAATACAAATACATGACGATCCGGTATCGTTGAGGCAAAATCACCGTCTGCACGTCCTCCATCAAAAGGTTCACCGTAGGCCACCAAATAACGATGACCGGAGTTCTCTTCATAGGCGACTCGCCCGCTGACTTGATCGCCAAGAAGCCGCAAACTCTCAGCAGGTACTCGATCTCGCTCCAACTCCTTGCCATTGATGAACAATCGCTCGCCACGGATCTCGATGTGGTCACCGGCAATCGCAATCACTCGTTTGATGAAACTAGTACCACCCGTCGGCTTTGGATTGCAAAACACGATCAAGTCGCCGCGTTCGGGAAAGTGATGTAGCGGCAACAGTTTTCTTGCGAGGATACGGTCCCCGTTAAGAATGGTCGGACTCATGCTGTTCGTTGGAATCACAAACGCTTCGTAGACAAAACCTCGCACTCCAGCAATCAGGCCGATCGAGTAAATCATCTGGACGACAATAAGCAGCCAGTAAACCGCTGCCCGATTGTAATCGCGAAGAGAATAGTCCGAACCAATGTGATCGGCAAGTCGCCACGCGTCGATTGCTGCGTACCAGTACACTATAAAGACAACGACAGCAGGCAGAAGCACCAGCAACACGAGGCTGGTTGCTGAGGGCGTGATTAATGCTGCGATAGTGATACCGAGCGGCACGATGAGCCGTGCAAAATACAGCGGGAGTCCCTTGGCGATCCGTCCGCAGTACAGGTGGCCCACTCCTGGCGACAAGAACGAGAGCGCCAAGGCAACCCAACGTACGCGTCGCGATGTCATGTCAATCGCCATATTCATTTCCTCAAAATGTCACAAACTGGGCAACGTATGCTAGAAAGACAAACGGCAATCCGCCGATAGCTAACGCTCCGCTGAACACGGCCCAACGAGCAGCTCGCGAGTGTTCGATCCGCTGAACCAAACGCAACCACCAAATGTCGCGGCGCTGACGCTCTAGTTCCGCGACTTGGCTCATGATGTGATCCGCAAATGCCGCGGGCGGTGAGATCTCGCGACGTTCCGCAAGCCATTGTTCGTAGGGATTGTTTGTCATTTCGACTCCCTTATTAAGGGCTCAAGCAGGGACTGAAGTCGTTGTTTCGCGCGATGGATGCGGGACTTGACAGTTCCTATTGATGTTCGCTCGATCCTAGCAATCTCGGCATAAGGTAATTCTTCGATTTCGGCTAAGAGGAGAGCCGAACGTTGTTCGACGGACAACGCTGCCAACGCACGATCAAGTTGTTGCGAAAGCTCTTGCCTGGCGATCGGATCCGCCGACGTGACGTCGCCAATCGAATCCAGTTCGTTAAGTGCGATCGGTCGACTCTGTTTGAGCAAGTTGATGCAGCGGTTACGAGCAATGGTGAACAGCCAAGTCGAAAAGGCAGCCCGCGTGGCATCGTAACCGGACAAGTTGACGAATGCGGCGAGTAAAGCCTCTTGCGTAACATCCTGAGCCTCTTCCCGATTTCCCAGCAACCCAGCAGCGAACCGGAAGATCGACTGCTGATGACGTTCGACGAGCACGCGAAAGTCGTCCGTCTGTCCAGCAAGCACTCGCTTCACCAGCTCTCGATCTTCGATTTCCACGTGTTGCGATCTCAGTTTTTCTAGCTACTTCCGATATCTAACGGGTTATACAGCTCAAGTCGGGGAAAGTTCCATGCTTTATCAAATTCTTCCGGGATCGGAGCGTTCCGTGTATCGCTCCTTATCCCGAAGTACCAACTTCGGCGGGATTGCGTGGTCAATTGCAGCCGTCTGCGTCCTGGTCGAGAACTGCCCGGCGCGCCCGCTTCTGCCTTGTAGGCAACCTGATCCGATTCGCTGATCTTCACCAACCGGCGCAGACCAAAAGGGCATCAGGCCGATACGGTGCCGCAGGTTCACGAAACTCACCCAGCACACGACGGGGCTCACGCGCATCGGGCAATTTCACCGACGCGCGTTAACGCTGGATCATGATGCTGCTTCGGTGTGTCGGACCGACGCATGCAATTCCGCTACCACGTCGCATTAGAGTATGTAGCCGCTGAGCCGGTTGATCGTGTCGCGCTGAAACTCGGCCATCCTTCGGACAAACGCCCACACGTCATCCGTCCCGACCGGGGCATCGCGGAGCTTGTTCGCGGCATAGTTCGCCCACTCCGCCTTCTTCTTCTTGCTCGGGCCGCCAGCCGCGAGCTCTGGGACCCAATCCTCGAGCTCGCCCGCTGGAACGAGGAACAGGCCATGGCCCCGACATTCGCCCAGTAGAGCGTTGAGGTCTGGGTAGACGGGTTCGGATCGCAGGCTCTCGACGCCTTTCTTGAGCCGCGCGGTCAGGGACAGGCCGGCGCTGAGGTCCGATAGTTTTCGCCTGATGTCCGCAAGCTGGCACACGTTCGCCCACGAAAGATCGATGTCGATGATGGCCTGGAGTTCGTTTCGCAGTTCCTCTTCGGTATGCAGTGGGCCCATTGCCTTGATGCGATCGATGATGCTCCGGCACTTATCGAGCGCCCTCGTCGCTTCATCGGTCGATGCCAGTGCCTTCACTATTCGTTCGAACGTGTCTAACTCACGAAGGAGGTCTAGGTCGGCCATGATACAGACTGGGATCTTCAGCTGCCGGTAGAGCTCGCAGGTGTCAGCGAACCCACCGATGCCGCCGACTGAGACAAAATGGACATCGTGCCGGAACTCGCTCGCGATCCGCTCCCAGGTCGTGCTGTATACCAGTCGGTCCCCCTCGGACTCCACGACGGATACTGTCTCGGCAAACAGGCCATCGAGGATGGTTTCCACTTTGGTCGATGGTTTCTCGATGCACGCCATGATGGCGTCGTGCGACACCTTCTTGCCACTGAACTTCGAGCCGCTACGGGAGAGCCGGATGATATCGAGCTTCTTGGTTGCCTCGATGATCCCGCGGAGAATGTGGCTGCTGTGTGTCGCGACGAACGTGACGTGGTCCGACGACGTCCCGTACTTGCCGATGAACCGGCCAAGGGCGTATGCCTGCGGCGGGTGCAGGCAGAGCTCGGGCTCGTCGATTAGGCAGATCGGCCGCTGACCGAGGAGAAGGGTGACGCAGGTACCCATGTACGATTTGAAGCCGTCACCCTCCTCCTCGATGGTCCGATAGTTTCGCATCTTCTCAGGCTCGAGGCGGTCCTCGGCTGACGGCATCTTTCCGTCGTCACTCACCTTGAGACAGAGCGTGTTGCCTGCCGTGAAGTCGAGCCAGATCGCCTTGCCGAAGACCCTGATCGCCTCTTCAGCAAGTTTCTCCTTCGCGCCCTTATCCAGATGAAGCGCCTGGAGTTCGTTGCTCGGCCACTGGCTCTCGAATTTGAAGTTATCGACCGCGTTTGTCACCACCAGCCGACGGTCGAGGAAGAGCGAGGAAAGGAACGACCGGCCGAAGTGCTCAAGGAAGCGATCTGTCTGTTGCAGGACGGGGTCTGGCCTAGTGCTGAAGAAACGCTGGATGTCGCTGAATTCAAGAGTCCAATTTCCCTGAGAGTTGTGGCCCAAACCCGGCATCAACGTCTCGATGACTAACCGGTTGTGCTGGTCGAACTTCTTCCGGATCTGCCTCATTGAACAGAGGTTGTCGATCAGGGGATCGAGGGCGGGGGGCCGCTCAAGGTCGATCTTCTCGCAGACGACAAGCTTGCGGGACTCGCCGAGGAGCCGCGCCTGCAGGTCCTTGAGCATCTGTGTCTTGCCGGACGAGTTGGGGCCGATGATGACGGTCAGACCGCGCGGGACCATGCACCCGGCGTTCGGCACGGCGATCGACTTCAACGGGTTGAAAACGGCGGGCTCGATCATGGACATACTCGATAACTTCGCGTTTGATACGGTCTCGATTAGGGGAATGGCATTCTAACTTGGTTGGAGGAGCGACGTCAGCCGAGCAAGTTCGTGCTGCGCAGGATGCGCGGATCCTCCATGTCCTCGGACTAGCCAGACAGGTAATGATGAGATGGATTGTGGCCGTATGCACCGTCAGGATGGAGTGTTAAGGCGTGCGTCGGTCACATCGACCGACGCGGCCAAAGTCCGTGGCCGAATCAGCGTCGGCGTGTCGGACCGTTGGATCGCCTTTGAGGAAACAGCGTCGGCTGCGCCCCCCACCGACGCGTCGAAGCGACATGCGTTTCCGTCCACGGACGGTTCGTCATGTGTAAGTAGACGGCGTTCTTTCGCGACTTTCCTGTCGACTATGTAAGGCCGGTTCGGGTAGGCGAGTATGCACAACGTCACGACGCCATTCTCAAACGCCCGCTCAGGTAAATGACGAGCTTGCGCGCTGAAACATCATGTTCTTATCTGGGGACATCTGCCGGGCGGCTTGCGAGTCGTCGAGGCAGGATTCAGCCGGGGTCATAGTACCCGTCTCGGTGCGAGGGAACCCCTCTTCGCTTGAATAGACTACAGGTCCGTTGTCCCGACCGGGACGTACCGCAACGGCGCAGATCGAGAAGCCAGCCTTGAGTCAACCTGCTTTGCTGACGCTACTCGGGACTCCGACTTAAGTCCTTCGTCGAACCGCCATATGCGGACTCGCATGTACCATGTACGGTGGTGTGGGTGCAACCGTCAGCAATGGCGGCACCTACCCGACTAGGACGCCTTCGCTTTGCATCTCGGGAGGTGTCGGCAAAGTGAAGGCGCTCTTCGTTATCGCCTCAACCCGCAGTATAGTTTACGAACGTTACTGTTCGAACCAAGTTACGGTGAAAAGCGCGAGATCACGAGGCATCCGAAATGGATTCATATTTGGAGACAATTCCGAAACGTCTGGCATACGTAGGGTCAACCCAGAATGGCGAAATCATAATCGACCAAGAAAGAACTGATAAAGAAGGCTTCGGGGTATTGTACGAGGATCGGTTCATTAGACTGATTAGAGATCCGGTTGTTTTTCCAGATGGGTCAACGGGCGCGTATATCCGCATTCTCAATCAATCAGAATCGAATGGTAGCGGTGGAGCTGTGATTATTCCGGTTTTTGGGGACCAAGTTGCATTTGTACGACTATTTCGTCATGCGACCCGGAGCTGGGAGATTGAGTTACCACGAGGATTTCAAGATCCCGGATTTTCAGAGTTGGAGAACGTAAATAAGGAAGTGAAAGAGGAACTTGGGGTAGAAGCATGCAAGGTCGAAAAGGTTGGGGATATCAAGCCAAATACTGGCTTACTGTCGTCAGACGTAGCTGTCTACGTAGCGAAACTGGTACGCCTGCCGGAACTGGATGCATCCAGAGACGTGGAAGTGCATTCACGTCGATGTGTCCCTTTATCTGAGTTGGACCGTTTTATCGTTGAAGCGCCGATCAAGTGTTCAATAAGTATTTCGGCGATTTATCTCGCAAAACTGTCAGGTCACATCAGCAGCTAGCTCAATTCGTGTCGGCCTCAGCAGGCAGAATCAGTTCTTTCGCCAACGTGGATTCGGACTCAATTTTCTCAACGAGGGCTCGAATCTCATCCGCAGTATACGATGCCTCAGATCGCAACACTTCGATGCTGAAGCTAAGGTTATTGTCAAAGCGATTGTTGACGTGATCGTAAACCTTCAGCATCAGCTTTACAGCCACGCCTTTCACTTTGTCTTGGGCCATTTCCCAAGTTGTATTCGCCAGTGCGGTTTCTATCATTGCAGCGTCGCCAAGCCCTTGAGTAACGCCGTATATAAGAATGTGTCCTCCAAACCGAATACCGATAGTGGCGAAATTCTCAAACCGGCGTTCCATAGGGTCGCGTTTGTACTTTTTTACGTACCAGTCGGACAACTCCCTCTGAAACGCTTCAAATGAGTCTTGATACGGCACCAAGTTGTCGCTTACAGAAAGCGGATTGCTGATGATTGTCCTTTGTCGATCAATGAAATTTTTTCGCGATTCAAGTGCGCGGATTTCAACCGCATCGCGCATCGAAAGCTCGCCGAGGAACGGTAAATACATCGCCTTGGAAGTTGCTGCCTGAAATCGTCGAGCGAACTCACTCGTTAACTTGTTCGAGATAAGCGATTCAACATCCGAACTGGTGTGTTTTCCAATTTGAAAATCATCCGCAAGCGCCGATCTCGTGGGCATCGCGTGTGGAGTAAAAGTGTAGCGACCGATCGCGTCTGGCATGTTGGAATTGTATTTGAGGTCAACTATTTTCTTGATTGCGAACTGAAGTCGTGCGTCACCTTTCTTTCGATATTTGCCGTGAGCCACATTTGATTTGGGTTGAACAAAGTGATTGTCGTAGATGATTTCGCGAGATAGCTTTCCGTTCTTGTCCAAATACCCGTCCGCCCAACTGCCGAAGCTGTGAATCGCCTCCTCGAATGGCCTCTGAACATCATCTGATTTTTCGTCAGGAAAGAGTTCGTCACACATTATTTGTGCGAGCTCCGGCTCAAGCCTTTTTAGCGAGCACATGTAGTCGCGAAACTTCTTGCCGATCAAAGCTAGATTAGCGTGACCCTTTGGGAATCCGGTGACCGTCATATCTCCCGTGATGTCAATTAGATTCTCAAGGGCAGCAACGCCCTGCTCGTCCTTCGTGAATTGCTGTTCCTGCTTGATCTGTTCGATGCTAAGTTCATTTTCCATGTAGAGAAAGGGAACGATGGATCGGTCTCGGAGCAATTGGGCGAAGGCGTTAGCGTTGTCTGCATTTTCGCTCGTGAAATTGTGGTAGATTCCGTAGTTGTTGTGCAGATACGCGCGATTGATGACCGTTTGAGAGCCGTAAACTAACGAACGGATGAGCTCACCATGCACCGCTCGTCGTTTTTCTTCGCGCACATTTTCGTCGTTGAAATCCGTGTTGCGGCTGATGATTGCCGTGAAGAGACCCGAACTAACGAACTGGTTGTCCGACGCTTGCGGCACAACGGCATCGGCGTCGAGTGATGACGGTTCGATAAATGTGGTTGCCATTTGGTTCCTACGTACTTGGCGTCCTGACGAATTAATTCGCCTGGCACGCGCCAAGATAAGACCCTTATCCTCGGTTTTATCCCGGTCGGATACCAGGTTGTGCCGGTCTATCCTGGTCTCGACAGACGAGGTTTGCCGGTCATACTCCTCGTGAGTAAAGATTCTAACAACTCGGAATTCCTACCGCAATCAAGGGGTCGTGACTGAGGCTTGCCGAGGAATGCGACACGTGACTTCTACGCAAGCGTGCCGATGCTGGCGGTTTGGACAAACCGACGCGTCTTCGGTTTGACGCCAACTCCTAGCGGTGACCGCCACCTCTGCGGAAGTGACATCGTGTTGACGACATCGAGGTCCTGGTCGGGGGAAGCCCCGCGCCGACCTGGCACTCGCGACACAGGAGGGCGTGCCCTGAGTCAGTTTGCGCACGAAGTTCGGCGTTTTGGTCAAAAGTTTGGAACTGTTTTTGAGAATTCCCAAGCTGCGTCGGTGTTCACGACCGACGCAGGAAACAGCAAGCCGCGAAGTGAAATCGGTGGCACACAGCGATGCGTCTTAGGACAGGCATCTCACCAGCTACTTTTTGCTTGTGACAACCTGATCGCGCAACCAGTCGCTGATAGCTAGTGCCTGTCGGGAAAAGCCTATTCTCTCGACTTGAGGCGATTGCGGGAAGGTTTCTATCGAGCGAGCGAGATAGTTTTTTGCCTCGAAGCGTTTGATTTCGCGGTTGGAATCTGTCTTGTGATTGGCGCGGAGCAGGTCCGCGCGTATCTTCCACGCACGAGTAAGTCATGGATGCCAAGGTGGGACGTCGTCAAGCTGCGTCGCGCAGGCTCGCCGCCGCCAGACAGTCGGGATGCTCTCGTGCGAGAAGTAGCTTGCCCAGGATGAGAAGATTGCGTCCTAAGATGCCCAAGCCGATGTAACGCGCATATCCGACTTGGCTCTGATCGCGGCACCTGTCCAAGGCGTTGCCCGACTGTAGCGCGCCGATGGCGGATTCGATGCCGGCGTGCTGTTGCCGCGCTTGTCGAAACTGAACGGTCGCCTGCGACTCCTGCTCGG
>JBGTHH010000125.1:0-9943 GCA_041746275.1 Pirellulaceae bacterium
TAAACCTTCTTCGACCGTCAAAATCGGCAGGAATGACTTTAACGGCACACGTCATACAACCGATACAACCAGCAGTCTTTACCACTTCGCGCGCATTAGGTGGTGTCGGTGTACTTCCAGTTCAGGTCACGTGCCAAGCGGACTGCCGCTGTGGCCCGCGAGCGTGGGCAACCGCCTCGCCGCACAAGTTCCATTCTCTTACTGCTAGCACTTTGGGGCTGGCTACCTGTCGAGAAGGGTGCGGATCTGGCGGTTCGCGAATTTGGCGCGAGCAGGCTTTGCGCCGCCGAGCCCGCGGAACAACGCTCTGAGCCAGCATCGATGTTGAATCGTTGGGACAGCGCGGCTCGACAGGTGAGCTACTACACCGTGATCAGCGACGATCTGCCCAGCCCCGTCGAGATCATCCCCCCAGGAGCGAGCAACGCGAGGGACGGGATTCGTCCGCCTGTGTTGCGTCGTCCGATCGATCGATCGATGCCAGAGGAGTTGCCCGCCTGGGATGCGGCTGAGTGGGAACCGCTGTTGGTGTGGGACTCCGACGCGCCGTTGGGCTTTTCGGGACCATCGGGTGTCCTGCCCAGCGAGACACAAGAGAACAGCCACTTTGTGCCGGTCGAGGACCTGTGGAGAGTTGGCTTTCCCGAGTGGGATCGCGATGAGGAACCAAACCCCTGGCTGACCGACTCGCCTTTCGTGCAAGGCCGCCTGCTCGATCCCTACAACCAGAACGTGTTGAAAGGCGACTATCCGATTATCGGCCAGCACACGTTTTTGAATATCACCGCGTCGACGAATCTGTTGCAGGAGTTTCGTCAAGTCCCAACGCCGACCACGCCCTTCGAGAGTACGACCGATCCGTTCGCGGAAGAATTCTTTGGCAACCCCGATCAATACTTTTATTCGCAGAACTTTCTCGTCTCGTTCGACCTGTTCCACGGCGACGCCGCCTTCAAGCCAATGGATTGGCGACTCAAGGTCACGCCGGTCTTTAACTTGAATTACCTGGATGTGGAGGAACTGGCGGTCGTCAACCCCGACGTGACTCGCGGGACCACACGCGCGCGGCAGGACTTTGCGTTGGAGGAGTGGTTCGTGGAAACCAAGTTGGCCGATTTGAGCCCCAACTACGACTTCGTCTCGGTGCGTGCTGGCTCGCAACCGTTCGTGAGCGACTTTCGCGGCTTCATCTTCGCCGACGTCAATCGAGGCGTGCGGGTGTTTGGGAACCGCTTCGCGAATCGCGATCAGTTCAACGTGGTCTGGTTCGATCAGACGGAAAAAGAGACGAACAGCTTGTTAAATACGTTTGACGATCGACAGCAGAACACCGTGATCGCCAACTACTATCGCCAGGACTGCATCTGGCCGGGCTACACGACCCAGTTCAGCTTTCACTACAATCGCGATCAAGCGACAACGAAATTCGACAAGAATGACTTCCTCGCGCGGCCCGATCCGGTCGGCGTGTTTCAGCCGCATCGAGTCGATGCGTTCTATCTGGGCTGGGCGGGGAACGGACACATCAACCGCTTCAACGTTAGCCATGCCTTGTACTGGGCGTTGGGACGCGACGAGCTCAATCCACTGGCAGGCCGCGAAGACAGCATCAATGCTCAAATGGCCGCAGTCGAACTGTCCTATGATCGCGATTGGATGCGCTTCCGCAGTTCCTTCTTCTGGGCGTCCGGCGATGACGATATCGCTGACGGTCAAGGCACGGGCTTTGATGCGATCTTTGACAATCCCAATTTCGCTGGTGGCGAGTTCAGCTATTGGCAACGCCAAACGGTCCGTTTGTTTGGCGTGAACCTGGTGAATCGTCAAAGTTTAGTGCCCAACCTGCGCTCGAGCAAGTTCCAGGGACAGACGAACTTCGTCAATCCAGGTCTATTCCTGTTCAATCTGGGAGTTGACGCGGACGTCACGCCGCGGCTGAAGCTGATCGGCAATGCCAACCTGCTCTGGTTCGATAAGACCGAAGTGCTGGAGCAATTCACTTTTCAGAGTGACATTCGGCATTTCATCGGCAGCGATCTCAGCTTGGGAGTCGAGTATCGCCCGTACCACAACAACAACGTCTTGTTGGTCGGCGGCATCTCGGGTTTGCTTCCCGGCAGCGGATTCAAAGATCTCTACAATCCCATCGCTGGAAATGTCGATGGACTATTCGCCAGCTTTCTCGATGTCATCCTGACATATTGACGACTTGGCGAGGCATCTGTACCGCGGCGTAGGGTTGGGGACCGGATGTTGACTTCGCATTGAAGTGGACCCCGATTCTCGAACCGCATGCCGACAACATCTAGATAAGCCCGTAAGCGAGTTGATCGGTTCCGGAACGGTTTGAGGATGCTCAGATTGCGAGAATTTCAGGTATGTGACATGATTCCTGGAAAAGACACTCGATCAAACGGAGCGGACCATGCCGTTGGGGATTAGACCGGTTGTCGACTTCGTGTTCAAGAAGATCTTCGGCAGCCCAGAAAACGCGATCGCGCTCCTGGGGTTATTGAATGCGATCCTCCGCTTGAAACATCCGGTGGTGGCTGTCGAAATTCTGAACCCGTTCAGCTACCAGGAATTCACGTCGGACAAGCAAGTCGTGTTGGACGTGCGTGCTCGCGATTCGCTGGGCCGGTGGTTCAACGTGGAGATGCAGATCTCCATCTACGGCGGTTTGCTGGAGCGGCTGGTCTATTATGCCTGCAGTCTGTACGTGGACCAGTTGTCCTCCGGGGATGACTACGCCGAACTGCGTCCCGCGATATCGATTTGCTTGCTGGATAACGTGCTATTTCGCGACACGCCTCAGCCGCATCATCGTTTTGAACTGATCGACCAGGACAGCGGCCGCACGCTGGACAGGGCCATCGCGGTACACACGGTGGAGTTGTCGAAGTATAATTTGTCCGACGCCACGATCTCCACGGCCAGCAAGCTAGAGCAATGGGTCTTCCTGCTACGTCGCGCTCACGAGTACAGCGGAGAGCAGTTGCGTCGATTGCTTCCCGGCATCGAGTTCGCGCAAGCCATCCAAGTCATCGAAATCATCTCGTCCAAGACAGAGGATCGAACCATGTACGATCAACGTGAAAAAGCCCAACGCGATTACGAATGGGCCATCTCGGGAGCCCGAAAGGAAGGCCGCGAAGAAGGTCTCGCGCTAGGTATCGAACAAGGCATCGAACAAGGAAAACTAGCTGGTCGGGCGCAATTATTGCAGGAGCTGCTTGGCGAACATGCTTTCACGGACGAGGAGTTGCGGACGATGCCGCAGGATGCTCTCTCCGCCCTGGTTGCACAATTACAAAATCGCCTACGTAGCCGCGACAGCCAGTCGTAAAATGATTTCTGATTCAACGTGCTGTGCTACTCGACCAAAGGCACGTGGCGGTTGGTCTCCCTGACCATCGTAGTGTGATCGATGACCTGCAAGACGCGGAACTCTTGAGGATCCGCTCCCCCTTCATGATTGTTGAGTGTCGGTCACAAGAAGCCTGTCGGCAGTGTCTGGTCGGTCAGGAAACCATCCGTTCCCTCACGCCATGTTGCACACGTGTCGGAATCGTTTCACAATGACGCCCAAACGATCATTCCTACCTCATACGGTTTCTTATCATGCGGAACGTGACCACGGTCGAGCGGTTGGTGGACTTGTTGGATCCCCGAGGCAATGTGTTATTGAATCGCACCGCGGAAGAAGCCGCCGCGGATGTGGCGTCGGGTGATCCGGCGCGTGTGTCGGCGATCGAAGGGCAGTTCGCGATCATTCAGAAGCAAGGAAATATTGTGCGGATGGCCCGGTCGATCGGGCGTCCGCTTCGCTATTTCCTGGCCAAGCAAGTCGCCGGACCGTGCTTGATCGTCACCGAACGGATGGAAGAAATCCGACAGCAACTCGAACGCGATGGCTTGGCGGATCAGTTTCATCCGTCCTACACCCGCATGGTGCCCGCGCATTATCTGGTCGAGATCCGTCTGGTCGGATGTCCCGATCCCAACCCCACCTATACTCGTTACTTCACTCCGCAACAGGACCGCTTGGGGACGGATCTGGACGAGATTGGTCGAGCCTACATTGGCGCCTTGGCCGAGGAGTGTCAGAAGTGGCTCGAGCAGATCGATGTGCGGGAACCGATCGGCGTGCTGTTCTCCGGTGGTATCGATAGTGGCGCGTTGTTGCTGGTCTTGTATCACTTGTTATTGCAACGCGGCCAATCGCCGGCGCGGCTGAAGGCATTCACGCGGTCTGTGGAAGGTGGCGACGACGCTCGACAAGCACAGCAGTTTCTCGCGCAACTCGATCTGTCGATGTTCCTGGAAGTCATCGAGGTGCCTCGCGCAGCGATCGACTATCGTGAGGCGATTCGAGTCATCGAGGACTACAAGCCGCTCGACGTCCAAGCCGCCGCAATGAGTCTGGCGCTTTGTCGAGGCATTCGCGAGCGGTATCCCGATTGGAAATATCTGGTGAACGGTGACGGTGGTGACGAGAATCTGAAGGACTACCCGATCGAAGAGAACTCCGAGCTCACGATCCGTAGCGTCTTGAATAATCTGATGTTGTATCAGGAGGGGTGGGGCGTCCACGCCATCAAGCACTCGCTGGTCTTCAGCGGCGGACAAAGTCGCGGACACGTCCGGACCTATGCCCCTGGCCGCGTGCTCGGCTTCGAGGGCTTCAGTCCCTACGCGCTGCCGAAGGTGATTGGTGTCGCCGAGTCCATTCCGTTTATCGAGTTGACCGACTGGGATCATCAGCGGTTGTATGCGCTCAAGGGTGAAGTCGCGCGTCGCGGCGTCGAAGCGATCACCGGTCTGACGATGCCGATATTTGAGAAGCGCCGCTTTCAGCAAGGCGCGGTGGACCATGTGGGCTTTCAAGCACTCTTCCCCCAGGACGAGGCGAGCTATCGTTCCGCATTCGCCGAACTTTACGCATAGCACTCCGCGGCCGAACGTTCGTCGTAGAGACCATGTACGAAACCACGCGGCATTAGCACCCCACCAACAGAAGCCGACCACACCCTCGCCTCATGCTAAATCATCCACAGCCCGGTCCATCTACCGCGGAGATCCTGGCGGCCCGCCCGGCCAAGAACTCGGTCGACGCGTATCGACCGTGGGCTTATCTGGTCGAGCCGGAATGTACGGCGGACGGGCATGTCGAGGACGTGGCGACGATCTTCCTGACCAATCGCGAATGCCCGTACCAATGCTTGATGTGTGACCTGTGGAAGAACACGACCGACCTGAGTGTGCCCGTGGGTGCGATCCTCGAACAGATTCGCTACGCGTTGTCGCAACTGTCGCCAGCCCGGCACATCAAGCTCTACAACAGCGGCAACTTCTTTGATCGTCAAGCGATTCCGCCGGAGGACTATGTGGCGATCGCGCGATTGGTGGCGGGATTCGCAACGGTGATTGTCGAGAACCATCCGCGGCTGTGTGGCGACGAATGCTTGCGATTCCGAGACTTGATCGATGGCCAGTTGGAAGTGGCGCTGGGGTTGGAAACGATCCATCCCGATGTGCTGCCGCGGCTGAATAAGCGGATGACGGTGGAGGACTTCGCGCGGGTCGTCCGCTTTCTAACGGATCACGACATCGCCACACGGGCGTTTATCCTGCTGAGACCGCCGTTCATGACGGAAGCCGAAGGACTCGACTGGGCGATCCGCTCGCTGGAGTTTGCGTTTGACGCCGGGGTGCGCTGCTGTAGCGTCATCCCCACTCGGGACGGCAATGGGATCATGGAGCAATTACACGCCGCCGGAGAGTTCACGCCGCCGAGCCTATCCTCGCTCGAAGAAGTACTGGCCTCGGGCTTGCGGATGCGGCGTGGTCGTGTGTTGGTCGACTTATGGGATGTCGAACGGTTTGCCACGTGTCCGCGTTGTGGTCCCGCGCGTCGCGATCGTTTGCAACAGATGAACCTCACGCAGCGGCTCCAGCCCGCCGTGTCCTGCGATTGCCGAGTCGTTTTGTGAAGTGCCTGGATGTGGACGTCGCCATACTCGGTTCGGGGTTTGCCGGAAGCCTGACGGCCATGATTTTGAAGCAAGTGGGGCTGCGTGTGGCCTTGATCGATCGAGCGCGGCATCCCCGCTTCGCCATTGGCGAATCGTCGACACCCATCGCCAACCGGCTCCTTTATGATCTGGCGACACGGTACGATTTGCCGCGTCTATTGCCGCTATGCAAATACGGCACCTGGCAAGAGCGCTACCCGGAGATCACATCGGGTTTGAAGCGTGGCTTCAGTTACTTCGCCCATGCGCCACAGCAGTCGTTCACGCCCGATCCGCATCATCGAAACGAGTTACTGGTCGCCGCCAGCAGCAACGACCAGCACAGCGATACCCAGTGGCTGCGCGCGGACGTCGATCGCTTTCTCTGTGCCGAAGCGCATGCGGCCGGAGTCGTGGTGCTGGAGGAATGTGCCATCGAACAGGTGCAGCATGAGGGAGAGAACCACTGGACGATCCTAGGTCAGTACGATCAAGCCTCGCTTTCGGTGCGTGCTTCCTTTGTGATCGACGGCACGGGTGAGTCGGGCCTGATACCGCGGCGGTTGGGCATCGTACCCGAGCACGAGACCTGTCGCACCCTTTCGCGGGCGATCTTTTCGCACTTTCACGAGTTGCGATCCTGGACACGTTTCTTGAACGAGTGGGGTGGCGCGACACAGGATCATCCCTTTGACTGCGACCACGCGGCGCAACATCACATTCTGGACGGAGCCTGGATGTGGGTGTTGCGGTTCAACAACGGAGTGACCAGCGCGGGATTTGTCCTCGATAGTCAAAAGTATCCGCTCGATGCGACGGTGACCATTCAAGACGAGTGGGAACAATGGTTGGAGCGTTATCCGTCGGTCGCCTGGCTATTCGCCGACACGCGGTTGGCGGCATTTCCCGGAGGCATCAAGCGGACAGGCCGATTGCAGCGGCGCTGGAATCAAGTGGCCGGTTCCGATTGGGCGCTTCTGGCGCATACGGCGGGCTTTATCGATCCGCTGCATAGCACCGGTATCGCCCATTCGCTGTGCAGTATCGAGCGATTGGTGCGCGTGCTCACAGAGCATGGTCCGGGAGCGGGACGGTGTGAGGCCTTGCGAGAATATCACGACTACGTGCGCATGGAACTCGATTTGATTGATGAACTGGTCGCGAGTTGTTTCGCCTGTTTTGGCGACTTTGAACTGTTGACCGCTTTCTCGATGCTCTACTTTTCCGCCGCCACGGCCTATGAGCACGCACGGTTGGCGGACGATGGGCGACTCGCCTTCTTATGTGCCAATCGCGCGGACTTTCGCTCGGCGGTGCGTGCGGCACGCGCGTTGTTACCGACCGACGCACGCACCGTCAGCCACGTGCAGGCCGAGCGGATCGTCACGGAAGTCGCTCGCATCATGGCTCCCTTTAATCAAGTGGGTTTGTTTGATCGCGCGGTTGCTAACATGTACCGGCACACGGTCGCTCCGTTCTGAGAGCTGATCCGAAACGGGGCCAGCCCGAAAACGGGGCTAGGCAGCCTACGTCTGGGCTGTCAAACAATGGGTCGGAAGGGATAGGACGTTGCCGTCGTCGATGGAAGAAAACCTGCAACTTCCTAACAGCCCAGCCATGGTTCCGGCAGCGGCTCGGGGTTGGGCGATACCTCCGTGAGAATCAACGAAGGTGAAAGGATCACTGCTTCATTCAAATTCCCGACATCGATCTTTCGCAATTCGGCACGGAAGAACACCCTGGTACACTCCGGTTCTCACGTCCGCACACGTACGAGGACGATAAACCAACATCCACGTCGCGCGACACGTACACGATCACTGCCACCTTGTCTGACGACGACGACGACGGCAGCGATGTCAAGACTGCGACTGTGGCCGTCAACAATGTCGCCCCAACGGTCACGATTACCTCGATCGAGATCATTGACAGTGTTTCGACGGAAGACGGCGGTGTCGATGGCCAACTCGACGAGACTGAAGGCTTCATTGTGCGTAGAACCGTCACCGATCCCGGAGTTCTTGATACTCTTCCGATCGCTAATCTGAAAGTCGATTTTAATTTCGATGGCACGATCGACCCGAGTACTGAAGTCCTCCCTCTAGCCCTGCAAGGCGGAAGCGGAAGTTGGACGTTTAAGCAAACAATCGCCCAGGTATTGGATGACGGGGCGACTTGAGGGTTTGACCCGCTGGGCACTTGGTCGCGTTTGTGGGGCAACGAGAGTGGAAGCGATCCACTCAAGGTGACAGTCGTGGTAGAGGATGACGATAAAGGCAGTCACGCCACCACATCGACGCTAACCGTCAATAATGTCGAGGCCATTCGGGGGCCTGCAAGGACCGTTCGATCAATTACTGTCCGATTGTTGGCTTGATTAATATAATAAACACCAAAGTTGATTCTGCACGGATCCTAAACTTCAGAAACTACGCAATGCCGTTCATCTTTTCGGACAGGCTCTCAGTGCCACGACGAGTCTTGAACTTTTGTGCGAGGAGCAAGACGGCGACGTTCAATTGGAACTGGGCCATGCTTTGCTGGCCCATTTCGAGTTCGATGGCATTGACCTGGTTCAGCAATTGGTAGAGCGGAACGAAGAAGTTCTTCATCCAGACGAGCGTGACTTGCGTTCCCGGCTGGTAGCTGCGGCTACGATCATGGGGGCGACGTTTCCCGAGAATCGCGTCGACTCACGTTTAGCCGACGAATGACGCCAGCGAATAGACAACAGCCAAGTAGCCGAAGACAACCGTCAGTCCGTTGTAACCCAGCTTCAGGAAAGCATTGTTCAGATATGGCTTCGCGTCGAAGACAAAGAACTGAACGCCCAGTCTAGTCGCCCAGAACAATGCAATGAACGCACATACGGAACGTGCCAATAGCGTCCCTCCAACTAGTTCGCTCGCACAGACCACGGACAGCAAGCCGAAGCCAATAATCACGAGCACAATGAAAGCTCCATGCACCCAGATCAGTTGCCTGAATAGGACATTGAGCTTTCCAAGCGACTCCTTCCAGTCGAGTACATTCGGTACCAAAGCACTCGCGATCAGGATGCCGAAGTGAAGAATTCCGCCAACGAAGATAAGTAGTTCCAGGTTCATCGTCTCATAACACTCGCAACATTGGGATCACGATCTGCTCGACGAACGGTCGATGAAACAGCAATCCAACGGGCCCCAGAATGACGACCGCACAATACAGCCGTCCGATGGCACCTGTCCCGAGTCCAATTCGCTTGCCAATTTGACATCGCTCAAAGAGCAAGCCGACGCCTTGAATGACGAAATAAAGAGTTGGCAGGCCGTAACCAGCACCAGCCGTCGTCGAGATGACGAAGTCATGAATGAAGCCGGACACGACGAACACAGCCATCGTAGCCCCTACCACGCCCAAGGAGCCGACGCTTGGTCGAAACACATAGGTGTGTGCCAAATCGCGAAAGGCCAAGTTCCATCGACGTCCCCAGAAGTCGCTGAGCGACGACGCCGTGATCGGAGCGTTCATGATGGGCACCGCTTGGATGCCAAGATCCCTCCAGAGAGTCGACAAGAGGTGTAGCAGGCCGAAGTGCAAGACAAACGTGACACCCGCCATGCCAATCCAACCGCCAATTAGCGGATGCTCTGACACCATTTGCTTGGCAAGAACGATCAGAGCCAGGCCAAACGTTAGCTTCAGCACCGCGTTTAGCCGTTCGGCTAATGTCGGCTCTTGTGCTACTCGACTTCGATCCAGGAACGTGTCGGCATCCATTCCAGGCCAAAGCAGCAGGTAAGCCAGCGACCGAGCATTTGTAGGCGACGCAATCGTAGCGTCCGCGAATGTCAGCCACTTGAAACCCGCGTAGATTGCAAACGACAGGGACCACATGAGAATCCAAGCAGGCCGCTCGGTTCCCAGGATCAGGACCGCCGCTGGAAGGA
>JBGTHH010000126.1:0-4971 GCA_041746275.1 Pirellulaceae bacterium
GACGGCCGGCTCGGCGAGCCCCGACTTCACCGCACTCGTATCCTCGATGGCCAGCAGCGTTTGTGAACAATTCGAGGCCGACTATGGACTCGCCATCGGACCGCTTCCCGCCAGCGAACTGCCAGATGTCCAGACTCCGCAGTTGCATTTTGCTCTGGCGACACAAGCTCGCACGGCCATCGTGACGCATGCGGTACCGTTCGTAGGACATCCGGACATCTTGAAGGAACGCGGTGTCAAACAAGCCCTCAATCTTTTGCGTCTCGAATTGCTCAGGTCCTGATGATCGCACCCACTTTAACAAACTTGTCTCGATTCCTCTTGACGATGCCGACGATTTCGTCGAACATCCGCCCCTCTTCTCTTGAAACTCCTATCGTCTATTCATCCTGGAGCGTGTGCGGTGCCAAGTCTGTACACAGTCGGCTGCTGCCTTGTTCTCATGGCGTCCGTATTGCTTGGGCAATCCCACGGCCAACAGTCCCAAGAGAGTCGCGCCGCGAAGTTGCGCCGCGAAATGTCCGCCACGCGCCGCGTAGGCTATCTCCGCGCGAGAAATGATCGCGTTGCTTCTGAAAAAACCTATGTCTTGAAAGATGCCTGGGACAAGGAAACCTACCAGATCGTCGAGGAAACGGGGCTCGATCTCACTCCGTTCGTGGACCGCTATATCTCACTCCACGGCGAGACCTTGGAAACGGGTACGACGGGCCAACGTCGATTTGTGGCCGAGCGAGTGACGGCTCTCGACGACCGCGAACCGGCCGATGCGGGCCCCGCACAAGTTCAGTTAACTGCCTTCGATTCCGTCGCGACTCGCCCTGCGGCTTCGCGAGAAGAACCGCGACAACTTCAGTTGGCCGCGTTGACCGACGGCTTACCGTCACCTTCCGAAGTGCTGCAGCAGGTGCATCCATCCACAGCCCCCAACATTCAGATCCCGATGGAAGGTTATCAACAAGAACCGCCTATCACGGGCTTCGATTGGTTGCGGCCACCAGCAACTGAGGCCAACGGTCTAGGCGGACGTTGGTGGGTTCGCGGTGAATACTTGTTGTGGTTCACCGATAGTCTGCGGACGCCGCCGCTACTTACAACCAGTCCGGCGGGAACGGCTCGCCCGCAAGCTGGTGTGCTCGGCGAACCGGGTACGAGTTTACTGTACGGCGTGGGAAGCATTAACAACGATCCCCACTCCGGCGGTCGATTGCGCGGCGGATTCTGGATCGACGCGGCCAGCAAAATTGGCGTCGAGGGAGAAGCCTTCATGCTCGACGAGCAAGAGGCGGGCGTGCAGTATAGTTCCCTGGGGACACCGATCCTCGCGCGTCCTTTCTTCGACATCGTGAACGGTCAAGAAACCGCGGAACTTGTGGCCTTCCCCGGCGTGGTGCAAGGCACCGTCGGAGTCAACGCCTTGACGAACTTAAAGTCCGGCGGTTTGTGGATGCGTTTCAATCCGCATGGCACGGGCAGCATCTGTGAAGCCAAATCGGGTCGCAAGCTGGATTGGGTGTTGGGCTATCGTTACATGCGGCTGGAAGACGATTTGCAAATCAGGGAGAACCTGCAGTCGCTCGATACGACCAATCCCGGCACGTTTGTTATCGAAGACAACTTCACCACCGACAATAAATTCCACGGGGTCGAAGTGGGCGCGGTGTACGAAGCCGCGATGGGGCCGTTGTTCCTCGAAGCCCTCTCGAAGATCGCGATTGGCAACAACCATCAGATCGTGAGCATCAACGGTTTCAGTGACATCACCGAGATGGGATTGTTGGAGCGATTTCCGGGTGGCGTGCTGGCGCAACGTACGAACATCGGCACCTATACCCGCAATGAAATGTCACTGATTCCGCAGCTCGGCGTGACACTCGGCTGGCGAATCACTCGCAACGTGAGCCTGACGGCGGGCTACTCGTTGATCTACTTCAGCAATGTAGTCCGTGTGGGCGATCAGATCAGCACGGACGTGAATCCGAATCTCTTCCCCCCCGAGGCGAATCCATTTTCGGGCCCTCTTCGCCCCGAGTTCGCCTTTCGCGAAAGCGACTTCTGGGCGCATGGCATGTCGTTTGGTGCTGACTTCCGTTGGTAACGGTTCGAAGCACATCGACAATTTGGTCAAGCTGATTGCCGCACCCCTCCGATAAGACCCTGGCGTCATGTGCGGTTCGCGCTGAGGCTGTGAAGAAATTGCGACAGGCACCTCGCAGCTACGCGAAATCCTGGCAAAACACCGACATCCGTCGGAGCTAGTCCCATTTTTTCACAGCCCTCGCTGCGCGTTCATAAACGCACCCCACACACAGGGGAATGACCGGCGGTGTTTTGTCGAATTCCTGCTCCAATCCCACCATAAAACTCTGCCTATCCTTCCCAGTCGTCACGCAAGCAACCAAAATGTAGCTGTCGCGGTGACGCGTAGCGACGGATGCGTTGACTCGGTAACCCTCCAGCGGAAGCAACCGATGGCTCAATCGAATTGGTCTCACATTCCCTTTGCCGAAAAGATCCAGAATTGGTTAAGCCCAACACGCCCGCAGCGGGGCAACAAAGCTCGTCGTCGCAAGTTGCTCTTCGAGCCGCTGGAGAATCGCCGCTTGCTGGCCGCCGGGACCGACTTAGCGGCGATCGTGGGACTGGTCTTCGACGATGTAACCGGTGATGGCTTTGGGCCGGGCGAAGAGGTCGCCGGGGCTACGTTGAACTTGTACCGCGACACCAATGGCAACGGCACGTTCGAGCCGGGTGCGGGGGATACGTTAGAAGCCACGACGATGACCGACGGCAACGGGGAGTATCGCTTTGACAATCTGACAGCGGGCGGTTACTTCGTGCAACAGCCAGCCCAGTCGTTGCCGGGCGTAACGCTCATGGCCGACGTGAGCAATCTGATCACGATCTCCGCCGCGAATGTGCAAGGAGCGGTGATCCGCACGATCGATACGTTTAGCACGACGACTCATTCCGCGACTGATATAACGAACGACGGCGTGCCAGTCACTTCCGTCGCCGCTGCCGTGGAAGCCATCGGGGGCGAGCGGGATCTGCGTGTGAACTTGACCTCTCCCACGGGATCCTTGCAGCTCACCGCGAATGATCCGCTCAACCCGGGAGTCCTTACGTTCGATACTGTCGGAGCAGGGACCGGCATCCGGACGATCACTTGGGACGGCTTTGACGGGGACGCGAATTCAGTCGACGACACGGGGCTCGGCGGAATCGACCTGACCTCCGCGGGAACGGCGACGGGATTCAACATGACCATTGGAGCCGATCTCGCCGGCGGAACACTTACCGTTCGCGTCTACAGTGATGACGGTGTCCCAGGCACGGCCACCCGATTTTCGACCGCCACAATTCCCATACCCGTTACTGGTGGCGTCGCGACTCAGTTGGAATACATTCCCTTCAGCAGCCTCGTGGCTGGTGGAGGCGGGGGAGCGGATTTTACTAGCGTCGGTGCGATCGAGTTCGACATAACCGGCGTGGCGAACTTGGACGGCGAGATCGGTCTGGTAACGATCGTCGGCCCAACACTGTTCACACAGAATTTCGACAACTTCGAGGAGGCGGATCTCAGCCTGACCAAGACGGTTAACAATCCCGCGCCCAATGTGGGTGACAACGTTACGTTCACCTTAACGCTGTCCAATGCGGGTCCCGACGCCGCCACCGGGGTCACCGTGGGAGATGACTTGCCATTGGGGATGAGCTTCGTCTCGTCCACGCCCAGCCAAGGCAGTTACGACAACGCTTCGGGCGTCTGGACCGTGGGAACGGTCGCCAGCGGCAACAGCGCGACGTTGTTGCTCGTCGCTTCGGTGGACGCGATCGGCACGGTGACGAACACCGCGGAAGTCACGAACTCGGATCAGTTCGATCCCAACTCAACACCAGATAACAACGATCCGGCGGAGGATGACCAAGACAGCGCGACACTGACTCCCCAGGTCGCGGATCTCTCGTTGACCAAAACCATCGATAATCCGTCACCTAACTTAGGCGACAATGTGACCTTCACGCTGACGTTGGCCAATGCTGGACCCGATGCCGCCACGGGCGTATCAGTCGGCGATACGTTGCCCGTGGGCATGACGTTTGTGTCCTCGAATCCCAGCCAAGGATCGTACAATAGTGCGACGGGAATTTGGCTCGTTGGTTCAGTCGCCAGTAGCGCACAAGCCACGTTGCAAATCGTGGCCAACGTCATCGCCTCGGGCGCTCAAACCAATTCGGCCGAAGTCGTGGCCTCGGACCAGGCGGACCCCAACTCGACACCGAACAACAACATTCCCGGCGAGGATGATCAGGATAGCGCGAGCCTGACCGCATCGGTCGCGGATCTGTCGCTGAGCAAGATCGTCAACAACGCTGCTCCGAACGTCGGCGACAACGTTACCTTCACGGTGACGATTGCCAACGCCGGACCTGACGAAGCCACGAATGTGACCGCCAGGGATCAATTGCCCGCCGGTTTAACCTTTGTCTCATCCACACCGAGCCAAGGTACGTACGTCGATGGCACGGGAGTCTGGACGGTGGGAACGATTGCCAGCGGTGCGAACGCCACGCTGCAAATCGTCGCCACGGTCGCCACGATCGGCACCAAATCGAACTCGGCGGAAGTGACCAGTTCCGATCAGTCGGACCCGGATTCGACTCCCAATAACAACATCGCCAGCGAAGACGATCAGGACAGCGTGGACGTTACGCCCCAAGTTGCCGATCTCTCGTTGGCCAAGACGGTTAATGTCGCGACGCCCAATGTGGGACAGAACGTGACCTTCACGCTGACGCTCAGCAACGCGGGTCCCGATGCGGCGACCAACGTCGCCGTGACGGATACGCTGCCCGCAGGCTTGACGTTCGTGTCGGCTACGCCTAGCCAAGGTGCTTACGACGCGCCCACTGGTGTCTGGACCGTGGGCTCGGTGGCTAACGCTGCCAATGCCACACTGCAGATCG
>JBGTHH010000127.1:0-8321 GCA_041746275.1 Pirellulaceae bacterium
AGATTAGCGGGCGCAAGCCCCAACGGCAGGGCTGCGGCGATCTCGGCCACGACCAAGTCCGCTACCTCATCCTGGGTTCGCGCTCGGGTCAATGCGGTCAACCCAAACGCAGTCTCGACAACCGTATGTGTGGGCGTTGTGCCGTCCAGCAGGATATCGCCGGTTCCTAGATCGGTCGGGGTGACTCCCAAGCCAGCGGCCTGAATTGCTGGAATCAACAAATCGACGATTTCTTGCTGCGACAAGTTCGTCCGCGTCGACGTCAGGCTGGCGGCCATGGACACATCGACCGCCACCGTTGGTAAAGGATGATCCAATCGCACATTGCCCCCGACGTTGATCGGAGTGACCACCAAGGC
The DNA here is from genome assembly GCA_041746275.1 of Pirellulaceae bacterium. Lineage (GTDB taxonomy): Bacteria > Planctomycetota > Planctomycetia > Pirellulales > Pirellulaceae. Next base: position 360 of record JBGTHH010000127.1, read on the forward strand.
CGTGGTGCCAATCGCCGAAATCAAGAGATCGGCGACTTCGTTGCGAGTGAGGAACTGCCGCGTGGACGACAACGTGGGAGCCGCCGTCAGGTCCAGCGTATGGGAGGGCAACGGATTCGCCAACCGGACTTGGCCCGCCCCCAAGTTGGATGCCATCACACCGGCTCCCGCCACGGAATTGATCGCGGTGACCACGGCATCGGCGACATCGTTTTGCAGGCTGGAAACGCTGAACAGAATGGGAGTGTTCCCCATTCCCACCGGCCCACCCTGTGTGAACTCGAAGGTTTGAGGTCCTAACGTCGAATCGATGGTGAACGTGTCGCCCACGCTCACACCACTCGCTCCACCGCCAGCGAAGGGAACTTGCAGTAAGAAGTGACTGGTGATGTTGACGACCATCGATCCCGGCGCGGTCATACCATTTCGGTCAAACTCAAAGGCCACCGGGCCGGTGCCATCGTCGATCGTCAGGATCTGGTTATTCGTGACTCCGCCAAATCCACTGCCAGCGGCGGGAATGACGATGTTGTGATGAGCGGTGATGTTGATGGGCGTGTTGGGGGCCGTGATGGCACCATTATTGTCGAACTCAAAGGTCGTGGAGTTCATGCCATCGCTGATCGTCAACAAACCGGCGTCGGCCAGCGCGCCCCAGCCAAACGCCGACACGCGAATGATGTGGTTGGGGGTGATGTTGATCGGCGTACGCAGGGGAGTCACGACGCCATTGCTATCAAACTCGAACGTCACTGAGTTCACGCCATCGGTGATGCTAAAGGAGTTTCCATCGGCAACTCCACCTGCCGCCGCGCCGAGCACCGGAATTTGCAACGTGTAGCCGCGATCCAACTCGAAGACCAACCGGTTGACCACCGACGTGGGATCGTCATCGATCGAGAAGGTTTCTCCATCCGCCACCGCACTGCCCGGCGGCACAATGATAGGTCCGCCGACAAATCCATCGTTGTCAAACTCGAAGGTAAACGTCCCCGCCGCTCCCGCATCCAACGTAAACGAATTGCCATCCGTGATCGCGGCACCCGTGGGTGCCACCAACGTGTATCCAAAATCAAACTCCAGATTGGCCACGCCGCCAAAGGATCCCGAACCCACCGTGATGATCTGAGCGTCGCGAATCTGGCTGGCATCAACAGCTCGCAGTTCCTGACCCGTCGTATCGATGTTGCCCAGATTCATGGAGCCAGCGGTAGCGAAATCGAAACGCAGACGCAGGTTCTTCTGTCCCGCGAAGCGATCGAGATCAATCCTCGCCTGCCGCCAAGTTTCGCCATTGGCCTCAAACAACGGTTGCACACACGGCACCGTGGTGGTAACGGGGAAGGCGCAGAATTGTCCATTCTGTCCCAAGTCAAACTCATTGGTGAACCGCAAGTCGATGACGGTATTGTTGGTTGCGACGAGCGTCGTTTCACCGTCCTCATTCACCACGAACACGCGGAACGAGTCGCGCATGGGGTTTGGTGGATTGGACAATGGATTGAACTGGGCGTCTTCGGTGGCCATGAAGTACGTGAAGTACAACACGGGTTGGTCGGCTGCGGAATAACCTTCCAGGCTGAACATATTGCTTTCCAGCGTGCCTTGAGCACCACCGGGGAAATTGTAGTTGCGCGTTTGCACGCCGTAGTTACCGCCGGCGATGCCATTGCTGGAAAGATTTCCCGGGCTCAGCGTTCCGGGCGGATTCTGACTGTTCTCATGACCGAAGTAGAGACTATTGCCGCCGGTGGTGGTCCCGCGAAATTCAAAATTGGCGGGGATGCCGTGTCCGGGATTGGCACCACGATTGTTGGTGACATGCCACAGGTTGCGATCGAGTGTCGAGAAGTCCAAACCGGTGGCGGCGGTGACCCCGGTGGCCGTGAAGCGGGCACCGTTTTCGAAAATCGGCTGCAATTGGCCACTCAGGTTCATGGCGAAGAGATGGGCCGACGAGTTGCTCGTGGCGGGATTAAAGTTTCCGCCGCGAGTGATGGCGAACAGTGTGTTGGAATAGATGCCGCCTTCGACCGAACGCGGCCCCATGGTCAACCCCGCGAAGTTGTTCGCAGTGCCCAGGCGTGAATCGAGCAAGTCGGCCGCCGACGAGCGGACATAAGTCCCGACGTTGTTGCCCGCTCCTCCAAACAGGCTCACCTGATACAAACCGCCACGATCCGAAACGGCGTAGCCTTGGCCTGATCCCTGAGGGATCGCCAGTCCGGTGATCCGGCCGCCAGGACCGAACCCATTCACACTCAACTCCTGGAACGGCACGCCGTCACCGTCTAGCGTCGCGCCGGTGATCACCACATTCGCGCCTGTGGGGTTGGCGAGTCGAATGTTAAGCGCCGGGGCTCGCGTTTGCGAGAACAACTGAGGTACGGTCGTCGTGGAAACCTCGAAGGCGGCGAAGGCGGGATTGGTTGCCGCGGCACTTAGCCAAGCCGCGCCCAGTCCGGACGTCACCTCGAAAGCCGACGCCGTGTTCGCCGTGTAACTGATGCTGTGCCCGTTAACCGTCAAGATGAACGTGTCGCCCGCTCCCACGCCAGTCGGTATGACCTCGGTGAGCGTCAGAATTCGACCGCGATCCACTTCCTGCATGCCACCGCCCGACAGCCGACCGATGTTATTCGCCTTGTCGTCACCGGGAATCGAGCCGTTACGGATATCGAAGTTGAAGAGAATGTTCTGCGCGTACGCCATTCCGGCACCGCTGTTGGCATCGTTGCGCGTGCCCACGAAGAAACCACTGGTATCACCGGTTCCCGAGAAGGCGATCGCATCGATCTGGAAGCCGACGCCGTCGTTGTTATTGCCTAGTGGAGCGCGGTCGACATTATCTCCCGCCGCATTGATGACATAGGTCTCCAAATTCGTACCGCCGCCGCTGGTCGTGGCCGCCGTGCCCGTGTCGATATTCAAGTACTCGCGCGTGTTGCCATCATTGACGGCACCACTGTTGGGACCGGCCTGGAACGTGAACAAACGACCGTCCGCACGCATCGCGATGTCGCCATGCCGTCCTCCAAACGAACCCAACGTGGTCTCTTGTTGCCCAGTAAAGGGATTGACTGTGACCACGGTCGATGCCGTACCTCCCGCGAGACCCGTATCGCGACCAACAAACAACGTGACGTTGCCCAGATGGAACGGCACCGCGCTGGTATTGTCGAACAGTACGGGTAAGGCCTCGGCACCGGCGGGGTTGGTCGTACCCCCGACAAGAAAGGTGTTGATGTGATCTTCGGCGATACGTTCCACGCCCGGGATCGGTTCCAGTCGCACGAGCGGGTTCGCGGGATTGGGGTCGGTGAACTGATTCAATTCCGTCGGTCGCTGCCCATTGGACGTCACCACGGCATAGTACGAATAGGCATTGCCCGTCCATAGCGTGTTCACATTGTCATTGTCGGTGTTGATCGTCTCAGGTAAGTACACCGGACCAATAAACGGATCGCGATTACCCACCGAGCCGCGGAGCAAGTCGTCCAGATCGGCTCCTTGCAGTGGTCCGGCCAAGTCTTCCGTAACGCTGGAGTCACGCCCGGCTAGAATCAAGCGTGTGATACGTCCCTGCGTCGGATGCAGATACTCCTGAAACACCCACAACGACAGATCGCCGCGAGCCAAGCCATCGGCGTAGTCGACATCAAAAGTCACGGGCACCTGGCTCGTATAAGCGTGCTCGACATGATCCCGCAGCAGATCGAACTCGTACCAATCCTGATCGACGGTCGATTCGCCCGTCACACGGTGTCCGTTATTGTCGACTTGGTTGATCAATACGACACGACTCGTGGGATCAATCGATCCGGCTATGGAAACGGCTCCCAGGTTGGTGCTGAGGATGTTCCCCACATGCCGCGCCGTCCCCGCCGACTCATTGTTGCCGTTATAAGTGTTGATATTTTCACGGCCGCGCCCGACGTCGCCTTGATCTTCTCCGACCTCGCCCAACAGCGGCGAATTGTAGGGCACTCCCAGCAACTCGATGCCGGTCGTGGCAAAGCGCACATCGGCGTAGCGGATCTGCGAGCCGGGCACTTCGTCCAATTCCTGAAGTCGGATCTGCATTTGATAGGCGCCATAGGTTAGGCCACCCAACAAATTCGTATCGACATCCGGGCTGCTACTGCGAACGCGCACATGAAAGATGCTGCGGACTCCGGTCGTACCCGGCAACACCACGCGCATCCCCGCGTCATAGATGTTTGTCGACCAACGATCGCGGGAAATGGCCAGCGATTTGTCCAATTCGAAGGCGGGCACGTCCGACCCCGGCAGCGTCAAGATGCCAGTACCCAAACCCTCTTGATAGGAATTGTCCGAGCGAGCTAACAGCTTGCCCTCGGAGTCAATCAACTCGATGACCGTATCCACCGCTGACCACGTGCGGTCGATGTCAAACCAGACCTCCGTCCCGCCGGCCCCTACGAAGCTGTAGACATCGACGTCGGCGGGCGCGGTCAGCACACCATGCACCTGGAATCCCAATCGCAGATTATCGTCGCTGCTCTTAGCGTCAGCGGCCAAGGACCCCAGGAATTGAGCCGTGTCGGGCGTGGCATTCGTGCCCGGCGCGGCGACGTCCCGCGCTTCACGCTCGACCACCACATCGACATTGCGATCGTTACTGTACTGGTCGAGACGCAAGCTGCGCCAATCGCCCGGTGCGGCCGCTGGTCCACCGGGAAACGTATCGGCTTGCGCCAAACCATCGGGTTGGAAACCGGCACCAACCGAGCGATCACCCAGCGATGTCAGGATGACGGGAAAGCCGGGTTGCCCCAGGACCCGCAAGGACCCGCCGATGCGATCGTTGATGTCTAGCGGCATCCCCGAGGCCGTGATCCCGGCGTTAGTGCCCGCCAGTTTGACCACCAGACTCTCCGACGGGCTGCTTTGCAAACGCAAGCCGCCATACGTGTGAAAGTCGGGAATCAGAATTTCATTCAGCACGACATGGACGATGTCGGTATCATCCCACACACCTTCGGTGGTCATGATCCCGCCGCGGACGACCATGCCGTTGATCTCGTTGTCGCTGAGCCGATTTTCGCGAATCAACGCGCCCTGATTGCCTGTATAAACATCGAAGCGATTGATGAGCCCAGTCGAACGGCCCGGGTCGCTCACCAGGACATGGTTGAGTGCATTGACGTTGATGCTAATCGCCGCGACGGGGGTCGCAATCTGCGTATCCACGTTATCGCGAATCACGTTGTTGATCAGGATCGGTTGCGCACCGCGTACAAACACGGCGGCCGGTTCGTTAAAGCCACGTCCAAAACGGTGTGTGTGCGTCAGCCCCGTGATAGTGAAACCCGAGGCTTGCCCGCCAACTCCCGAGGCGTTGTGCTCAATCACACTGTTCGTGATTCGCGCCGTGGCTTGGTGGATCTCGATGGCGTTGATGCCAGTGAACGACCCTTCGACGCGATTCACACCGCCGCCGTACGTCACTAGCACATAATCCAGACTCATCGAGCTTTCCGGACCGGCGAACAAACCGCCCCAATCTCCAGCGACCGGCGGGTTGCTTAAACCATCATTGGTCGTATCAAAATTGCCGCTGGCACCATAGCGATCGTCCTGTGCCGACGTGAAGATGACCTCTTGTCCATCCCGACCTTCCGCGATCAGTTGAGCACCCATCGCGACTTGCAAGTGCGCTCCCGACAGCTTGACAATGATGCCTGGATCGATGTTGAGCCGCGCGTCATACCGAGCGCGCAGCCGAGCATCGGGCGTGGCCAAGACGTCGGTCAGCGTTGTGCCGTCATCCGTATACGTCGTCGCCACGGCATCAAGCTCGGCCACTAGGACATACTGCCCCGTGGTTGGCGTGACGCGATACAACTTGCGCGTGTGGTTCGCCAGTGTCGATAAGTTGTTCAACGTGATCGTCGAGGTGAAGCTTGTCGCCAACGTCACTGAGCTGGTGGCATCGCTCGCCGCGAATTCATTTCCCAGGAGGTCCACATAGGCCAACCGGTAGTTGTAGGTTCCGGCCGGTAGCGACGAGATGGCTGGATTCTCCACGAGAGTTACGCGCCGCGCGACGGGAACCTTCAATTGGCCGCCAGAGGTTTGACCGGTGTCCAGGAACGAGGTTTGTGTCGAGCTGACTTCGCCCACCAGTGTGAAGGCGTTTCCGTTATTGACGTCCGCGCGATAGATGCGTCGCGAAACAAACCCGCTGGGGACCGCTGGCAAATTGCGCAATCGAATCGTGCCTTGGCTCACGCCTCCCGTGACGGCGACACTCGCCGAAGTCGCGGAAGCCACGGACTCGTTGCCATTGATGTCGACAAACACGACCTTGTAAGCGTAGGTGCCCGCCGGGAGCGTGCCGCCCCCCAGTTTGTCGAAGGCGAGCAGCGCAACGGACGGCACCGTGGTGTCCAATATGGCACCGCCCGGAGTGCCCGCGATGACGAGATTCTCCGATACGATATGCACAATGTCGGTGTCGTCAAATCGTCCGGCGACGGTCAAGGGCTTCAGGGCACCACCGGCGGGCGTGTTGATACGAACAAACAAACCGTTCTTGGAATTATCGAACAATCGGTTGCCGACAATATCCGGGCCCACGCGATCGTAGTCGGAGGTGAAAGCTCCAAAGCGCTGCACATCAGGTGCGTGGAAATTGGACTCGAGGAAGCTGTTCGGATCGGCGGAGATCGCCGCATCCGCGCTGCTCGAAATGACATTGTGCGTGATCGTCGGCCGAGCCTGTGTGACGTGGATTGGATTGATAATCTGGGCCACGCCGTCCACCAAGACCGTACCACCGCCGAATCGCATGTCGGCATGATTCACGTAATTTAGAAAGATGCCCTGCCGGTCATAACTGAAGCGACCCTGACTCTGATCCACGTCCTCGCGATAAACGATGCCACCCCAATCACCCGGCACGGGAGTCGTGGGGACGGAGTTGGTGTCGATGCCGATGGACTCGTCATGGTACGACGTGAAGAGCACACTCCGTCCGGGGACTCCCAACACCTGTAGCGCGCTCTGGCTTCGATCGACCGAGGCGGTCGAACTGCCTACGCCAATCCGCGCTCGGCGCAGCTTGAACACCGCTCCCGCATCGATCATCAGCGTGACGCCCTGGGGAACGTTCAGTGTCGCGCCGTCGGCTAAGGCGGTATCACCGGGTCCACCAAACCCGATTTCGTAAGCAAAAGCATCCGCATCGGTATTCATATTGCCGTCCAAGCCGCCGTTCCCGACCACTCGGACCACATCTCCCGGCACCGTATTGGAGAGGGCATTGACCGCCGTGCTGCTCGCCAGGTTATTAAAAGGATTGGTGATGGAACCGCTGGCACCGGTGGTCGCCGCAGTCTTGTCCACGAAGATCGTCTTGCCATGCAATTTGAGGCCCAGCGAATTCCCGCTGAGCGAAATCGATCGCTCGCCGACCAGCGTGATCCGGTTGCCGACCACGGTGGCGAAGCCCGGTGAATTGAAACCGGTGGCTCCATTAATGGCATTGGCCAACGCGGTCGCTAGAGCTGCGGAGGATGTTGGCATCGCGCCCGCCGCATAGGGCACGAGGACGCGCCCAGGCGTCGCCGCTCCCGTATTGAATTCAAAGATCCGAGTCAGCCCCGTGGCGCTGGTAATGGTCACGGTCTGACCATTCACCAACGTGGCACCCGTCCCCGTCAACTCGACAACCCGATTCAATGCCTCGGTGCGGAACCAGAAGTTATGCACACCACCCGCAATGCCGTCGCTGTCACCATCCAACGGCGTGCCGTCCAAATCCACGATCGAATTGTTGACCGTGGGGCGGAAATCAAACCGCAACTGGTACTCGCCCTGGCTGCGTCCACCGATGCCGGTGTTCTCAATGACCGGATCGTATTGGTCGTTGCCGCTGGCGCTCACTCCCACAAAATACTTACCCGGTTCCACCTCGAATTGAATGAACGAATCGCT
>JBGTHH010000128.1:0-2461 GCA_041746275.1 Pirellulaceae bacterium
CACCGCACTGTTGACCTCGCCGCCTCCCGAGCATTTGGTGCGAAAGTACTTTTATCGCGACGCCTAGTTCATTGCCAACCGCTAGTTCGGCATGATAAGCTTCCTCCCGTGGAGTAGCGTTGGCACAAGGTTACGGTTTGGCCTTGGCGGCGCGACGATTGGGCGTAGACAACCATGCACATCAAAGTAATCGGTTCCACGGTCGATCAGAATCACAATCGCCACTTCGCCGCCTCCTATGTCATCGATGAAATCGTGGCGATCGATGCCGGCTCGATCGGTTTCATTTCCTGCTTGACCAGCCAACGCAAGATCAAACACGTCTTTCTGTCGCATACCCATCTCGACCATATCGCTTCGCTGCCGATGTTTCTCGACAACGTGTACGAGCATGGTCCAGCTTGCCCCAGCGTGTACGGCAGCCAGTTTGTGCGCGACGCCCTGATGCGAGATCTGTTCAATGAACGCATCTGGCCCGACTTCGTCCGACTGTCCCGCGAAGCGACACCTTTCCTCAAGCTCGTCGATCTGCGCGATCAAGTCCCGGTGGCGGTCGAACACTTGCACATTACGCCCGTCCAGTTGAATCATGTGATTCCCACGTTCGGCTTTATCCTGGAGGACGATCGCAGCGCCGTCGCGATCGTGAGCGACACCACGACGACCGAGGCAATCTGGGAGTTAGCGCGAGCCCAGCCGCAGCTTCAAGCGGTGTTCCTCGAGGCTTCGTTTCCCAACGCGCGGCGTGATTTAGCCGATATGACGGGACACCTGACGCCGGAACTGTTCTTCAGCGAGTATCAGAAGCTCGGGCGGGAGATGCCCGTGATCGCCGTCCATATTAAATCGCCGTTTCATGACGAAGTCGTGCGTGAGTTGCAGTCGCTCGACTTGCCGCAATTGCGGATCAGTACACCGAACGCCGAGTACGTTTTCTAGCAGCCATCAATTCAAGCCACTTCTTGGAGTACACCAATGTTTCGCAACGTGACCGCTTGCTTCGTCATCACCGTTGTCGTGGGCCTGTGCCGAGCCGACTCACTCTCGGCCGTGGAGCTGCCCGATTCCATCAGTGTCCAACCCGTGCAAGTCCTGACCGTTCCCAGCTACTGTGAAGGCGTGGTCTTCGACAAGGAGGGGAAGGGTTACATTTCGTGGGCCAAGTCCATTACGCAATTTACACTCGACGGTCAGCATCACGTGTGGGCGGAAACTGGCGCTCCCAACGGACACAAGATCCTGGCCGATGGCACGCATTTGGTCTGCGATGCCAGCCAACACGCCGTCTTGCATCTGTCGGCCGATGGGAAATTACTGCCGCACGCGTCGCGCGAGTGTGATGGCCAACCGCTCCGCGGACCGAACGACCTGACCCTCGACACGCCGCATGGTGGCTTCTACTTCACCGATCCCGGCGACTCGGGCAAGGACAATCCGATTGGTACGGTCCACTACGTCGACGCTCAAGGCAAGACGCACTTGGTTGACGGCGGCTACGCTTATTCCAACGGCATCGTGCTTACTCCCGACGGAAAACGCCTGTATGTGGCGGAAAGCCAACACAATCGCGTGTGGGTGTATGATGTTGTCGCGCCGGGCAAGGTGAGTGGCAAGAAGATCTTCGCCCAGTTGCCCGAGAAAGATACAGCGGCGGGTCAGATCGACAATCAACCTGACGGGATGTGTTTGGATCAGGCCGGCAACTTGTATGTCGCGCACTATGGCATGAGGCAAGTGCAGGTGCTCGATCCGACCGGCAAGCTTATCGCGCGGTACGCCGGAGGCAATCTGACGACCAGCAACGTCGCCTTCGGTGGCCCCCAGCGGGATCAACTGTTCGTTACCGGAGCCATCGGCGACGCCGAGAACCGCGGCGGACTCTTTCGCCTCGACCTCGGCGTGCCAGGACAAGCGATTTTGCCGAAGTAACTATCTCGTCCAAGTCACGTGAACAAAGATGTTGCCAATCGACCCCACTTGGCTGGCCCTGGCCGCTTTGGCTGCCGTGGCGACTATGTTGTTGTTTGGAATCGCTCGACGAGACTCCCATTTGTTAACGTGGGCAATCCTGGTTCTCGCGACCATGCTGATCGCTACGGCAATATTTGCTGTCGTGCAAGGCCGCGTCATTCGACGAACTCGCAAGTTGCACCAGGAAACCTCCGCCGCTGGTGTAGTATCAATGCCCGACGTGCTCGGGGAGAGGAGTGCTCGGGGACACCCGTCCAATGACTGGTAAATCCCGGTTGCAGAATTGCATAATTCGTCGGCAAGGCTATTCGATCGTGATTTCGCCTGACCGGTAGCTGATGTGAAGATCAAGTCCCAGCAGCAATCCAACACCAAGAAGTGGATATTCGCCTTCGTTTGCAATCACTTCGAGTTCGCGTTGTGTTCCTAACCAATCGATATGGCATACGTATCTCTGCAAAGTAATCTCGGAACCGTCCGCGAGAATCGC
>JBGTHH010000129.1:0-4641 GCA_041746275.1 Pirellulaceae bacterium
CCGGATCGCGGCGCTCGATGGCGACTGGAGCGAATTCAACGACGCGGAGAAAGCGGCCTTCGCATTTGCCCGCAAATTCACTTTCGAACCACACCTGCTTGGCGATGCTGACATCATCGCTTTGAAGAAGCATTACACCGACGAACAAATCGTCGAAATGGTGCTTTCGATGGCTTGGAACAATTCGATCAATCGTTGGAAAGAAGGAGCTGGCATTCCTCAGTCAGCGAACGGAGGTGGCTTTGGACGACGCACGCCAACGGGTGCCGCGATCGCCGATGCGACGAACCTTCCCCGTCTTCCCGAGACCTATCTGACACCGACGGCGGACCAGTACAAGAACGTGATCACCAAGGTCGCGCCGCTGTTGGTCGACGAGAAGACGGGCCAACCGACACGCAGCACCGCATTTCGCCGACCAGCACTCGAATCGCGGTCGGAGGTTGAAGCGGCACTGGCCGCCGCTCGTCAGCGGACCCCGCGTTTGCCGTTGGTCGACGCTGCCCAAACCCAAAAGGTATTGCCGCAAGATTTCCCAGCAGGCTCTTTGCCGCAGTGGGTTCAACTACTGGCGAACTTCCCGAACAGTGCTCCTGGCAGAATCAGCGGCATTCAATCGGCCGAACTGCTCGGCGACCTCACGCCGTTGTTGAAGGCTCAGGCAAGTTGGATCATCGCTCGGCAGGACCGAGCGTGGTACGCCGCAGGTGAGGCACAGCGACGTTTGAAGCAGTTGGGCTGGACCGATGACCAGATCTATCAACTCGATGGTTCATGGGACGAGTTCACGCCAGCCGAGCGAGCCCTCTTTACGGTCGCACAGAAACTCGCCGCCACCCCGATCGTGTTGACGGACGCGGATGTCGACCAGGCAGTCAAGCTCGCCGGGCCGCGAGACGTCGTGCAATTGATCAGCTACACGACGAATCGAGCCTCGTTCAATCGCATTACGGAGGCCGCGGGACTGCGTATCGACGAGTAGGGTCGCGTTTTTCCGATTCTAACCATGTGACACGTCGTTCATGGAGACGGACAGTAACCCGCGATAAGTTATCGAGAACCGCTGTACGTCCGCTTGGCGGCATCGTTTCGACGATGATGAGTTTATGGTGAGTAGCTCACGGACGAGCCACTCACCTGGACCTTGCCATTGTCCAGCAGTTGCTGAAACAGGACTTCAAGCTGCTCCTCCGTGAGTGAGCCCTTGGCCGATTGAATGGTTGCTCGAAGCGTGTTCTTGAGCGTCGCAACCTTTTTGGGCCGTGATGCCCCGCGTTTCTCCAAATCTGCGAGCACCAAGGAGTAGTATTCGACCGTGGGCGAAGAAGAGACGGGCTTGAGTTTAAGGTTTGTTGCAGGTGCTGCTGGTTTCAAGTTTCTCGCACCCTGTGGACAAACGAACCTCCCCTTCTGGTTCAACACCACACGGAATTTTTCCTTGACCGACATGCTTCCCAGAAGCGAATTAATCGCTTTACAGCAGGCAACGCAGTTGCCATCGGCGTTCGCACCACCATTTGACTGCGCAACCAAGTGTTCAATACTTGCGTGTTCTTTGGGGAGAGGTGCATCACAGAAGAAGCACAGTCCTCCCTGCGCAAACAACAGTCGGTCTAGTGGTTTAACTGGCATAGTTCGCGGGGATTCCGTCGGTACAGAACTTCAACATGTTCTTGTTTCACCTGCCTCGATGCAGTAGCGACGCGACCAGCGCGGTCCAGCCCGTCTGGTGGCTGGCACCGAGGCCGCGTCCGGTGTCGCCGTGGAAGTACTCGTAGAACAGCGGCAAGTCGCGCCAGCGCGGATCGCTGGCGTATCGGTCGTCTTCGCCATGACAGGGACGGCGACCAGTCTGATCGGGTAAGAAAATGCGAGTCAGACGCGCGGCCAGGTCCTGGGCGACCTGCTGTAGGTTCATCATCCGTCCCGATCCCGTCGGACATTCGACTTGCAACGAGTCGCCATAGAAATGGTAGTAGCGTTCCAGGGCCTCGATCAGCAGGTAGTTAACGGGGAACCAAACCGGGCCGCGCCAATTCGAGTTGCCGCCGAAGAGGCCCGTGTTCGCTTCGCCCGGCACGTAGTCGACGCGAAGCTCCTCGCCGCCCGCCCAAAAGCGATAGGGATGATCTTTGTGAAACCGCGAAAGCGCGCGGACTCCGTGCGGTGACAGGAACTCGTCTTCATCGAGCACATAGCGGAGCACACGCACCAGACGCTCTCGCGACGGGATCGCCAACAACCGGTGGCGATGTAAAGGGTCGCCGCTTTCCTCGCATTCAAGGTAGGAGATATGTCGAGCGAGATCGGGGCGATGCTTCAGGAACCAGTCCATGCGTTTGCGGAAACCAGGCAGACGGTTAACCGCATCTTCTTCCAAAACTTCGACGGCGAATAGCGGGATCACGCCAACGATCGAGCGGATGTTCAGCGGCAAGGATGTACCATTGACTTTCAACTGATCGTAATAGAAGCCCTCGGACTCGTTCCACAGCCCCATGCCTCCCAAGCAATTCATGGCGTCCGCGATGTGGATGAAGTGCTCGAAGAACTTGGAGGCGATGTCCTCGTACGTCGAGTCTTCCTGCGCGAGTTCTAACGCCATGGAAAGCATCTCGGCGCAGTAGAAGGCCATCCAGGCCGTACCGTCGGCCTGCTCCAAGTGCCCGCCGCCCGGCAACGGCTTCGATCGATCGAACACGCCAATGTTATCGAGCCCCAAAAAACCACCGGAGAACAGATGGTTACCGGATACGTCCTTGCGATTAACCCACCACGTGAAGTTGAGCAGCAGCTTCTTGAAAACGCTGGACAGAAATCTTCGGTCGCGCGCACCACGAGGCCCCGTCATTTTGTAGACGCGCCAGCACGCCCAGGCGTGGACCGGCGGGTTCACGTCCGACAAGGCGAATTCGTACGCGGGAATCTGGCCGTTGGGATGCATGTACCATTCGCGCAGGAACAGTTCCAGTTGCGACTTGGCGAACTCCGGATCAATCTTGGCCATGGGAATCATGTGGAAGGCCAAATCCCACGCGGCATACCAGGGATACTCCCACTTGTCCGGCATCGAAATGATGTCGCGATTAAATAAGTGTGGCCAGTCGTGGTTGCGACCGTGCCTGCGCGCCTCGGGCGGCACGAGTTGCTCGGGATCGCCATCCAGCCAGTCCTTAACAACATAGTGGTAGAACTGCTTACTCCACAGCAACCCCGCAAACGCCTGCCGCGCGACCTGCTCCTGCTCCTGCTCCTGCTCCTGCTCCTGCTCCTGCTCCTGCTCCTGCTCCTGCTCCTGCTCCTGCTCCTGCTCCTGCTCCTGCTCGGAAAATTTCGCTTGCTCCACACGTACGTTATAGAACTCGTCGGTTTCCGCGACGCGGCGCGAAAACACCTCCTCGAAATCGCTTTCAAACGCCGCCTGGTCAGCCTCCGTTTCGGCGGTCAGTCGCAGCCGAACACGAACCTCGCCATCGGCGGGAACCGTCAACTCGTAGTGTGCCGCCAGCTTCGTGCCTTGCGGCCGAGTATTCACGGCGTCGTGGTTCCCGTGGACAACGTAGTCGTGAAAGGCGTCTTTCACTTTGTGCGAGCCGTTGTCGATCCCAAACAATCGCTCGGTGTTCGTTTCGTTCTCCGTAAACATCCATTTGGGTTGGCTGCCATCGGATGCGCTATCGGCGCGAAATTGAAAAACCCCCAGCGTCGCGTGACGGGCGATGGCCGCGCCATCGCCGTCCGCTTCGATCCGCGGTTTCACCTCACAGCCTTCGTGAGTGCAGCCCCACGACCAAGTATTGCGGAACCACAATGTCGGCAACAGATGCAGTGTCGCCGGCTCCGATCCGCAGTTGGCCACCGTGATGCGGATCAAAATGTCTTCCGGTGACGCCTTCGCATATTCGGCGAAGATGTCGAAATACCGGTTCTCGTCGAAGACCCCCGTGTCCGCCAATTCGAATTCCGGATCGAATCTCCCACGACGTTGGTTCTCGTCGACCAGTCGTGCGTACGGATACTCCTGCTGCGGGTACTTATAAAGCGCCTTCATATATGAGTGCGTGGGGGTGGAATCGAGGTAGTAGTAACATTCCTTAACGTCCTCACCATGGTTGCCTTGGGGACCCGTCAGGCCGAACAGACGCTCTTTGAGGATCGGGTCGCGACCGTTCCACACCGTCAACGCGAAGCACAATCGACACTCGCGGTCGCAGATGCCGAGCAGCCCGTCCTCGCCCCAACGGTAGGCGCGGCTACGGGCTTGATCGTGCGGAAAATAGCCCCAAGAGTCGCTGTTCTCCGAATAATCCTCGCGCACCGTTCCCCACTGACGCTCGGATAGATAGGGTCCCCAACGCTGCCAATTCGCCACACGATCTCGCGACTCGGCGAGCCGCGCGTGTTCGGCGGTCACCACTCCCGTTGTTTCAAGGACACGGTCTCGTGACGCGCCCACATCCTGGCGGGGACGAGGTGTGTCGGTCATCGGCTGACTCCTTTGATTGTTTGCAAGTGATCCGACCCGTGATAAGTCCAAGCGACGTGGATGGGCCGCGATGCGAGGATGCTTTGCCGCGCGGGCGGAAGCTCGTTCTCGACTAGATACATGTTACGATACCGCCACGCTGAAGGAACTGGCCC
>JBGTHH010000130.1:0-5969 GCA_041746275.1 Pirellulaceae bacterium
GCAGCACTCGAATATCCGTCTGCCCAGTTTGAAACGGCGACTCGACGGTGTGAACGAGAAAGCCGTGTTCATCTTGCCGAGCGGCGGACGCCACCATCGTGTCCTTGGCCACCAAAGGTAACGGCATCACAACAATTAGTAGCGGGAAAATGATCGTTCCATACATTCTCACTTGGAATCTCCATCGCCCCCTGCATCATCCGACCAGAATTTCTCGAACTCTGGAACGCTTCGAAGGAAGTCTTCAATCTCTGCTGGATCGTCGTGCGTGGGAGGCAGCTTTCGAGTGTCTTGGTCGATCTGATTCACTTCAAGTCCCCCATCCGTCAGAGACACGACGAACAGCCGACCGTTTCTCAAGTCGTAGGATTTGTCGGCAATCGTCACGCTCTCAACCTCGCCATCGATGGTTTCAGCTTCAAAGCTCACCACCGTCTTGCCGTCGGGCAGATAAGTTTCTCCATGAAACCAAGCTTTCTCGGGCAAGCCGCCACTTCCTGATCCGGCGACCACGCCCGAGCCAACAAGGAACATGATCAGAATGTGAAATCGCTGTCGAAGCATCACTTCCTCCAACTCCTGTATTCGCCATCGGGTGGACCTAGACGGTGCATGCTACGCACCCTCTTTCAACAGCCACTCTAATGCCCGTTCCATGTCGAGGATGACATTGAAATGTCGACCAATTCCTAACGGCTCGTACTTCAAGCGGGGCAACGATAGTTAGCCAATTTAGAATGCTCAGCAGAACTCGTACTTGAAATGGGGTAGCGGATTGCTGCCCAAGTTTGAATGCCAGATTGAAAAGGAACAGATCCAGAAAACATCGTCACGTCCGTCATGGATGGCCTTAGTAAGCTGCCTATCTTACCACGAAAAGTGATGAAGCCACGAAGTGGGATTAACTAAGTACCCTGCGGAGAAGTCGGCGGGTGGTCTGGTTAAGTCCTGGAAAACCAGCGATTTCGACACACCCGAAAACCTATACTTTCTACTCAACAAGTACAGGTTTTCGCCTTCCAGTCTCGACGATCACTGGGCCGACACCGTCGCCCTCGACACCCTTCCTTCGCTTCGCCCTGGTGAGTGTACATGCGTCCCCTGAAAACACGGGGTATTCAGATACCACTCGACCGGAGATCGCTCGTCGTGCGCAATCCTCGTGCAACGAGCGAGTTACCATCACGTTCAACGAACGCCACTTCGAAGGCGTCGTTAATGAAATTGGGATCAGTTGTGTCGAACGACAACGCCGAGTAGGTGAACTCGATGGCCGATGGTTCCGCGGGGATCGTAAACGTGGATTCCAAGGCGACCACAAACGAGTCCCCTTCACGCAGCACTGCCGCGCAACCCTCGATCGTCACGGAGCCGCGGCCCGCGCTCATCCCGCCCGACTCGTCGCTCGTTGTGGCGGTGAAGTCGGCGGCGAACTGGCAATCGGAAACGGTGACAGTAAACGTCTCGTCGTCAAACAACGGCGGACTGCCGTTGTCCGTGGCACGGAGATTGGATATTCGCCTGGACCTTGTGCTTCTGACGGCGTCCAGCGGAACAGCCCCGATTCACGATCGAGTGTACTTCCTAGTGGTGGGTCGCCTTCGAGCGTAAAGCTCAGCGTCTGCGCCGGAAGATCGAGGTCGCTCGCTGAGATCTCGAATTCAAAAAGTTGTTCTTCGTCGATGATCTGATCGGGGATAAAGTTCAGCACGGGCGGACAAGGGCATGCGGAGACCTCGATGGTCGAGATCTCGAACAGCGCGTCGTCGTAACCGCGATCTCCCACATTGGGCAGGCCCGGCCAAACGGATTGATGCTCCTCCCAGCCGACTTGCAACACGCCCGAGTCGAGAGTCGTGACGCGCAGATATTCCCCGGACGGACCGACCGGTGCGCCCTCCTGTATCTAAGTGGTTATCCGGGTTTTGAAGATCGGACACCAGCATCTGGCGTTCTTCCAACACTTCTAAGATCCGAAGACGCGGGCGACGTTTGTGGAGTCGATTCCTGTGACCCATGCTAGGGGCATCCTTTGTTAATCGCTGTAAACTTCTATCCGCCCAATAGTAATTGACCGCCAGCTACCACTCAATCGACCAATGCGAAATTAGGACAAGCAATGTCACGCACGACGCCGAGACTAGTACAGCGTCAATGCCGTATGCTGGGTTTCATCCGCGAGAGGATAAACCGCGATAGCGGGCGGATTTTTCAATGAATTCCTGGCCAAATCCCGAACCGTCATTGAATAAAAACGTAGTGAGCCCATGCCGCTAAGCCTTGGTCAAGTTTACATTGATTGATGTGGCTTGATCGACATCCCGACCGCCGCTCGCGAATTTGCAAGGTTCGCCGAGTCCCGCCAAAGTGAATGAAAGCGTCTCCCATGAGTACTCCGCCGAGTGACGACGATATCCGAACTAACTGGCACGCGCTCGATGTCCAGGCCGCCATCGAGGCGCTCGGGTCCTCCGCTACGGGTCTGGATGCCGCCGAAGCCAAGCAGCGTCTGGAACAATTTGGCCGCAATCGCCTGCGTCCCCCGCAACGGCATGGACCGTTCGTCCGGTTTATGCTGCAGTTTCACAATGTGTTGATCTATATCTTGCTGCTGGCCGGTATCGCCACCGCGCTGCTCGAACACTGGATCGACACGGGCGTCATTCTCGCGGTCGTGATCGTCAACGCACTGATCGGATTCTTGCAGGAGGGCAAGGCGGAAAAGGCGCTGGAAGCGATCACTCGCATGTTGTCCCTCGAGGCGAGCGTGATTCGCCAAGGGAAGCGACAGTCGATCCCGGCCGAGGAGTTGGTGCCGGGTGATCGTGTCTTGTTGCGTTCCGGCGACAAGGTGCCCGCCGACCTGCGACTCGTCGAGGTTCGCGAGCTACGGATCGACGAGGCGATGCTAACCGGCGAGTCGGTACCGACGGAAAAGGCGACTGAGTCGTTGCCGGAGGAAACGGGACTTGGTGATCGACGTTGCTTGGCTTACTCGGGCACGTTGGTGACCACGGGGAAGGGGACCGGCGTGGTCGTGTCCACCGGTGATCAAACGGAACTGGGCAAGATCAGCGAGATGGTTTCGCAGACCCACGCGATCACGACTCCCTTGATCCGTCAGATGGATCGATTCGGACACATCCTGGCGATCGTCATCGTCATCTTCGCGGCGTTGACCTTCACGATGGGTTACTTCGTGGGTCAGGGCGAACCGGTGGAACTATTTATGGCCACGGTGGCATTGTCGGTGGCGGCCATTCCCGAGGGACTTCCCGCCATCCTGACGATCGTGCTAGCCATCGGTGTGCAGCGCATGGCCCGCCGCCATGCGATCATTCGGCGCTTGCCCGCCGTGGATACGTTGGGAGCCTTGACGGTCATTTGCTCGGATAAGACCGGCACTCTGACGCGCAACGAGATGACCGTGACGGCGGTCGTGACGGCGGAAGGGGAATTTGAGGTAACCGGCGTGGGTTACGGTCCCCAGGGCGAACTACAACACGAAGATCAGCCCATCCGCCTCGATTCCGAGGACGTCTTATATCAGTTGATTCGCGCGGGCCTGTTGTGCAACGAAGCGGATTTGCGTCAGGAGGGGGAGCAGTGGCACTCGGTTGGCGATCCGATGGAAGGAGCCCTGATCACACTCGCGATGAAAGCTCATTTTGACGTTGAGCAACTGCGCGGCGACTGGCCCGCCCTCGATACCATTCCGTTCGAATCGAGCAATCGCTTTATGGCGACACTGCATCGTTCCCCAAGTGCGGGCGAAGGTGTGGTGTTGGTCAAAGGCGGGCCCGAACGGGGTGTTGTCCATGTGTGAGCGACAGGCTCAGGCCCAGCAATCCCAGCCGATCGATGCTTCGTTTTGGCAAGAGCGGATGGAGGACTTGGCCTCGCGCGGACGACGAGTTCTGGCGGTCGCTTACAAGTCGGCTGACGCAGGACAGGAACGGCTGGATCTGCAAGAGGTCCAGCAAGGCTTGGTAATGCTGGGTCTGCTAGGCATCATTGATCCGCCGCGCGAGGAGGCGATTCGCGCGGTCCACGAGTGCCATGAAGCCGGTATTCGTGTGGTGATGATCACCGGCGATCACGCTTTGACGGCCCGCGCCATCGGCCAGGAGTTGGGGATTGGGGACGGCGAAAAGGTCTTGACGGGCGCGGAGATCGACGATTTGGACGACGCAGCGCTGAACGACACGGTGCGTGACTGCAACGTGTTCGCACGGGTCAATCCCGAGCACAAACTGCGGCTTGTCCAGGCGATTCAAGCGCGCGGCGAAGTGGTGGCGATGACCGGAGACGGCGTCAACGACGCACCGTCACTCAAACGCGCCGATGTCGGTATTTCCATGGGGATCAAGGGCACCGAGGTGACGAAGGAAGCGGCGGAGATGGTGTTGACCGACGACAACTTCGCATCCATCGCCCACGCGATCGAAGAAGGCCGCACCGTCTACGACAATCTTCGCAAGGCGATTCTGTTTATTTTGCCCACCAACGGCGGAGAAGGACTGACGATTTTCCTGGCCATCCTGCTCGGACGCTCGCTGCCGTTGACCCCCGTTCAAGTCTTGTGGGTGAACATGATCACCGCCGTGACTCTGGCTTTGGCACTCGCCTTTGAACCTCCCGAGGCCGAGGTGATGAAACGCCCACCCCGCGATCCGAAAACCAACTTGCTCAACGCTTACTTCCTCTGGCGCGTCGTCTTGGTTTCGGCCATCATGTGCGCAGGAACTTTTGGGCTGTTCCTCTGGATGCGCGAGCAGGGGGCCTCCGAGGAGATCGCCCGCACCGTGGCGGTCAATACAATCGTCATGTTCGAGGTCTTTTATCTATTCAACTCGCGCTTCATCCTGGCACCCGTGCTTAATGTGCGTGGCTTGTTGGGCAGCCGACCGGTGCTGTGGGCTGTGGCGCTGGTGGTCGCGTTTCAGCTTCTCTTCACCTACACGCCGTGGATGCAGGAATTGTTCCATACCGCAGCCATCGGCCTGCGCGAGTGGGGTCTGGTCTTGCTGGTCGCGGTGAACGTATTGTGGATCGTGGAATTGGAGAAGTGGGTGATGCGACGGATGTCGCGGAGCTGATCCCTGGCAGCGCGCCCGTGCGTGATGATGATACATTGAATACGTGCGTGCCGCAGCTCGGAAACCAGTTACTCGTTTTAGTAGGATTCCTTCCATGAAACACTTGGCCCATCTGCTCGTCTGCTTCGCCCTGTTGTCCGAGACGCCAGCTCAGGAAATCCACCGCGATATCCCTTACGCCGATCCGGCTCACGAACGCCAGGTGCTCGACATCTATGCCCCGGCGGACGCGAAGAATCTGCCCGTGATCTTCTGGATTCACGGCGGCGGTTGGCAGGCGGGAGACAAGTCCGATGTCCAAATCAAACCGCAAGTGTTCGTTGACCGGGGATTTGTCTTCGTCTCGACCAACTACCGCTTGCTGCCGAGCGTCGAGATGGGGACCATTATTCGCGATGTGGCGAAATCGTTGGGTTGGGTCCACAAGCATATCGCCAAGTATGGCGGCGATGCGCAACGGATCTTTGTCATGGGGCACTCGGCCGGAGCCCAACTGGCCGCGTTGGTGTGTATCGATGCCCGGTACTTAAAGGACGAAGGTGTGCCGTTCCAGGTGCTCAAGGGCTGCGTACCTGTGGATGGCGATACCTACGATATTCCGGCCATCATTGAAACGGCCGAGACCCGTCGTCGCGTGCATGGGCAGCCGCAAGCGAAGTTTGGCCATCGTGAGAAGTTCGGCAACGATCCCGCGAAGCATCGCGACTTTTCCGCCGTCATCCATGTAGCGCCGGGCAAAGGGATTCCGCCGTTTCTGATCCTGCATGTCGCCGACCATCCCGATACCTCCGCGCAAGCGCAACGTCTGGCAGCCGTGTTGAAGGACGCTGGGCTATCGGTCTCCGTTGTCGCTGCGCGCGAAACGACTCA
>JBGTHH010000131.1:0-3382 GCA_041746275.1 Pirellulaceae bacterium
AAATACTCGTCGTCGCTTGTTTGTCGTCGGGAAAGATACGCCCCAAAGGCGATCATTCCGATCAAATAGATCACAATCACAGCGTGATCTTGCCAAGTGAGCGCGAGCAGCACGGACATCTCCCACTACCAATCAAGCAACTCGTCAACACGTAACTTATTGCTGACGGAGATCGTAGCACAGCAACTCATGCTGGTCGCGGAGGTAAAGCCGCCCATCGGCGATCACCGGATGCGGCCAACTCTGGCCATTGTTCGTGGCGATTTGGAACGAGCCTTTGAGCCGGTACTCGCGCGGCGTCGCTTCCACACAGGCCATCACGCCGTTCTCGTAACGGAAGTACAAATGCCCGTCGGCACTGACGACCGCCGCCGAACCGGTGCCTGGTCCGCGACCGGGACGCCACATGTCCCTGCCCGTCTTCAAGTCGATGCATACGGGAAACCCGTTGTTATGTCCATGCCCCAAGTAGACGTGATCGCCGATGAGAATCATGCCGCCATGATGGTTTTGCAACGTCTTGGAGTCCTTGTACCAAACTTCCTCTGCGTTGATTTGGCCGCGAGCACCGGTCAGCCGCAGCAAGGCCGTTCCTCCATCGCCGTAGCCCGTCGAACAAAGCACGAAGTCGCCGGTGACGATCGGAGTCGGGACGTTCGCCGTTCCATTGGCGATGCGGTTGTAACCCCACAAGGGCTTCCCCGTTTGAGCATCCACACCGATCACACCGCGACCGACCAATTGCACATATTGTTTCACGCCGCCCGCGTTGCTGATCACAATCGACGAGTAAGCGGCTCCATCCTGTCCGGCGGAGCCGGTATTGTTGGGCATCGCTGTCTGCCACAGCACGCGTCCCGCGCGTTTGTCGAGCGCGGCCAGCATCGCGTTTTGCGCACCGGGCGTCACGATCAAGCGATCGCCATCGACCAGCGGCGATTCGCTGTAGCCCCAACCAGACATCATCTTGCCGCCGAAGTCGCGAGGAAAACTCTTCCGCCACACTTCCCGGCCGGTTTCCACTTCGGCACACAACAGATCGCCACCATGGGACAATCCAAACACGAGTTCTCCATCGACCGTCGGCGTGCAATTCGGCGCGTCGCCTCCGCCCACGGGTGTATTCCAGAGCAAGTTGCCATTAGCGACATCCAGGGCCAGGAGCCGCGTTTCACCGCCAAATTTTCCCATCGTAAAGATCTTACCCGCAGCCACCGACACGCTGGCGTATCCGCCTCCCAGACCACTCGCCTTCCACAACGTGGGAGGACCTTCCGCCGGCAGTTGGGTCAGCAGTCCCGACTCCTGGCTGATGCCGTCGCGATTCGGACCACGCCACTGAGGCCAATCTCGTGTCGTTCCCTGCGCGACCGTGGCGGGTAACTTCGCCACAGTAACTGGAGCATTCGTGGAGCGAGCCGCTTTGCGTGCGAAGGCTTGATCGGCGGTGCTCAACCGGCGCATCGGGACGGTGATCTTTTGGCCATCTTCACGCAGCAAGGTCACGGTGTCTGCTTTCAGCTCGACAAATGCAGCCCGTGTTTTGTTCTTGCCAGTCGAGTCGGTCCAGTTGCGGTAGTCGGGTGTCTGTTGGGCGTGAATCGATGAGGCCACCAACAAGGCTCCCCACCATAAGATCAAACCGCTCGCGCGTTGAATCGACATGCTCTCGTTCTCCGATCAAATGACTCGCGTTCCATGACTAAACCGCTTTCGAACCGTTTGGAAGTATAGTCGAAAACGGCTTCCGTGAACCCGTGCCTCGACTGGAAAAGCTCTTAGCCAAACGCGGGTTACTCTCCGGCGACGCGTGTCGTGCTGGTCGACAAACCTCGATTCACACCTCGGCTCGGGGAATCCGCCTCCAAGTGTGACGTAGAAGTTTCATGGGCGGGTCCGAGCCAGCAAACTGCCAGTCCCATGATTTTTCGATGAAGTAGCACTCGATCATGGTGCTGGTAATGCGTGGATGTCGAACCAAGGAACGCGCGATCCGCCAGACCAACTTGGGGTTCGTATACAACCCGCGCAGCATCCTGCCCATCCGATAGTCGTTGGCGATCTTGTAGCCCAAACTCCCATCCATCTCTTTCACCAACGAAAAGTATGGCTGGGCACAAGCTTCTAACTGTCCGTCCACCGGATAGTATCCACCCATCCAGTTGTGGAGGAGGCTGAAGTGGCGGCGATCCGAGCCGCGCGGTTGACGATACCATGGGGTCAACAAATACTCGGGCTTGACCTCGCGTTTCACATGGATGGCCGTGGTTACGTAACGGGCCTCGGCAGCGTGGGGGTCGAGCAGGCGGTGGGCAATAGCAAACGACTCCTGGTAAATCGCGTTCATCCGGCCGGCTTGGACATCCTCGGGCTGTACCCAATGTTCGAGTGAGCCGTTCGCGATCACGCCATCAAACTGCCCATGCCAAACCGTGGCATCCCCAAGATCCCGGTAGTCGCAGCAATAGGCCCGCAATCCCTGCTCCTGGCAGTGTCGTACTTGTTCGGGAGAAATATTGACGCCCACCGCGCGCGCTCCTCGGGCCTGTGCCAGACTCAGTAGGTGGCCGTAGCCACAACCGATTTCCAGTAAGCGAAATCCGGGACGGGTACAGCCAACCTCATCGAGCAAGTAATTGAGCTGGCGTTCGATGCCCTCTTCGAGCGTCGTATCGGAGGGCAAGAACTCGCCATCCGCCAGGTCTCGAATGCCGACCGCTTCCGCAGCATGCACGAGCGTGTAGCAGAGCTTCACAAGGGGAATCGGCGCGACACGCGGCTGGGGATGAGGCAGTTCCCATTCAGATAGCGAATCCCGGGGACCGCTGACGGGAGCGACACGCGATGGTTTCTCGATGACTGACATTAGAAACCTCCTGGGGCATCTATTCGGCCTATCGAAAATCTACGTCTGCTAGTATTTTCGCAATCGAGGTCGACTTGGCCAGAGCGCGAACGAAACTCAACTGGCGTCGACCAATATCCAAGATTGACCTGGGTTGCCTCTGCCTCTCTCCCTCGGTCAGTGCCCTGCGGCCGCTGTTGGACATCGGGATCGGGGATTTCCCTATGGGCGTAGACCCACGCGGACGGCACCTGGATCTCGCGCGTGCTCAAAAGCTTGCATGGCCTCTTTGAGTGGATACCACGCGGATACGATTTCGGCGAACGGAAACCGCTGGTGGTGATCCGTGAGAAACTGAACTGCCACCAGTAAATCTCGCGGAGCGTAGTTGTGAATGCCGCGAATCGACAAGTTGCGACGCACGACTTGTTCGAGCGATAACATCGTGGGTGTACCGGGGAAGGCAGAGCCAACGAGCACGAACTGGCCACCCAATCGCACCAACGGCCAAGCCGTTTCAAAGGCGGCCGTGACCCC
>JBGTHH010000132.1:0-4126 GCA_041746275.1 Pirellulaceae bacterium
ACAGGAACTGGGTGTCAAGGTCCTGGACCGCACCGAGTTGATCTTGGATATCTTCGCCACCCATGCCCAGACTTATGAGTCGCGGTTGGCCGTCGAACTGGCTCAATTGGAATACTCGCTGCCGCGGCTGAAACGGATGTGGACTCACCTGTCGCGTCTGAATATGGGTGTCGGTATGCGTGGGCCGGGTGAAAAGCAGTTGGAAGTCGACCGTCGCTTGGTGGAGAAGCGGATCTTCGACCTGCGCGGCGAGCTCACGCAGGTCGAGCGACGCAAGGAGCGGCAGGTGGCCGCTCGCGGCGATCACATGACGATCTCCTTGGTGGGTTACACCAATGCGGGCAAGAGCACGTTGATGAACGCCATGACCACGGCCAACGTCCTGGCTGAGGACAAGTTGTTCGCCACGCTCGATACGCGAACGCGTCGGTGGCAATTGCCGCACTGGGGGCCCGTGTTGTTGAGTGACACCGTGGGTTTCATTCGCGATCTGCCTCACCGCTTGATCGCCAGTTTCAAAGCGACTTTGGAAGAGGCGCGGCAGGCCGATCTGTTGCTGCATGTCGCCGATGTTAGCAACCCAGCCGTCCTGAGTCAGATCAGCGCCGTGTACGGTGTTCTAAAAGAGCTCGAAATCGACGAAAAGGATACGTTGTTGGTGTTAAACAAATGCGATCGGTTGGATTCGCCGAACCGCATGGAAAGTGTCTTGGCGCGATATCCGAATGCGATCGCGGTGAGTGCCGTTTCTCGCGATGGTCTCGAGAAACTGACGTGGGCGGTCAGCGACACTTTGAGCCGTTCGTTTCGTGACGTCGATATTGAAACGAGCGTCGAAAACGGCAAGCTTATGGCCTACGTGGCCGCTCATGGCGAAGTTCTCTCCAAGCGGTTCACGGACACACGTGTCACGATTCATTGCCGCATGCCACAAAAGTACCTCGGCCGCATCCACGAGGCCGATGTGATTATTCAGCCACACCAAGTCGGCGCTACGGCACCGCCTCTCGTCACGAATTTCGAATCGGAAGACGCTGCCGAGGACGTCGCTTAGACCAGCATGGCCGCGCGGAAGATTCATGGTTTGCGAGTCATCATCACCGGTGCGTCGAGCGGCATTGGGCGGGCACTGGCCGTCGAATTGGCTCGCCAAGGAGCCAGATTGATTCTGACGGCGCGTCGCGCTGACCGCTTGCAATCTCTATTGGCCGAGCTCACCAGCTTGCCCGACAGGGTGGCGATCGTGGCGGGAGATATCACCGATCCCGCGACTCACCAAAGATTGATGGCCACGGCCACGCGCGAGTTCGGCGGTCTGGATGTCTTGGTGAACAACG
This sequence comes from Pirellulaceae bacterium, assembly GCA_041746275.1. Taxonomy (GTDB): domain Bacteria; phylum Planctomycetota; class Planctomycetia; order Pirellulales; family Pirellulaceae. The sequence goes on from JBGTHH010000132.1 coordinate 1,338, forward strand.
CCGGGATCGGAGCGATCGGGCCCTTCATGGAAGCGGACGAAACGCGACTCCGCCGCATTATGGAGGTCAACTTCTTCGCTCCCTTGGCGATGACCCGCGCTGCCGTGCCTTTGTTGCGCGATGGAGTTTGCCCATTGATCGTCAATGTGAGCTCCGTGCTGGGGCATCGAGCCGTGGCGAATAAAAGCGAATACTGTGCCAGCAAGTTCGCCTTACATGGCTTTAGCGATGCTTTACGTTGCGAGCTGACTCGCGAAGGAATCGATATCCTGCTGGCCAGCCCTAGCACGACGTCGAGCGAGTTTTTTGACCAGGCGATCGATGGCTCGGCCACACGGCCGCACAGAAGATTCCGAGCGATGTCGCCTCAGCGCGTGGCCATTAAGACGGTGCGAGCCATGCAACGGGGCCAGCATGAAATCATTCTGTCGGCGGGCGGAAAGGCGCTGGTGTGGTTGGACCGACTCTGCCCCACTCTGATGAATCAACTGTTGGCGAGATTTAGCTGATCTTTGTCTCTGCCTCGAAGCGACTTGCACCGATTTAGGTTGGCAAATTCTAGCCTTCCTTGGAATGGGGGGCACATGGAGCCGCTGCTTGCAACACCGTGATGGCACTGATATGATTCGCATCGCTTGCGTGATGTGCGACAGACGCCTACCAGATTTCGCCAAGTTTGTGATGGACCACACATGTTAGTTCTAACGCGAAAAGTCGGCGAAAGCTTTGTCATTGGTGATAGTATCACCGTGACGGTGGTTCGAGTGGTAGGCGGGGGTGTTCGGATTGGCATTGAAGCCCCCAACGGCTATTCGGTGATGCGTCAGGAAGTGCATGATCTGCTTGACTCGACGGAGCAACATCTTGGAGTCGAGCCTCAGCCACGCGACGGGCTTTGATCGCCGCATTTCTCTATCACTGGAAGCGTTGTTCCGCCCCTGGTTGGGATTGTCGTCCCTGGGCCACTCGTAACGATTCGGGGTTGCGCAGATCAATACCTAGAATCGCACCCTGATCCAACGTCCCGTGGCGTTGCACGTACTCCTGCAGCAGTCGTAGTTTGACCGACGCGATGGGCTCTATGGCGGGTTCATGTCCCGGTGCGCTGCCCCAAATCAGCCGCTTGCCTTTCGGTGTGTATAAGTCAAAGCGGATGGTCGCCGGTGCGTTCGTTTGGCTGTAATCCGCCTGTGCCTCGATGCGATACAATCCCAACGATTTCCAATTGTCGCCGAGCAATTCGGCGATCGCGGCCGCCCCGGCGACACGCGGGTCACCCCACGGCGTGCCGGTGGGACCGCAAAGCGTCAGGTCTGCAACCCCCACGCGAATGAAGGCGTCCAGATCGGCGGGCGAGAAGTCGGTCTGGGGCAGCAGCACGGCTTCGCCATCGATCGGCAACACCCCTGCTCCCGATTCCGAAAACATCCCCTGCGGGACCTCGACCCACGCGACCGGACGGCGATATTTCAAATCGACGATCATGGTCGCCGGAGGTTGTTTGCTGACGCGGTGTACGGCGGCGACCCAAGGATGCATCTCAAAGGCGTTCGCCACATGGGGCGTGCTGTCCCGATCCAACAAGGACTTCTCCGCGAGACTGCCGTCGCGAAAGACTTCGCCTTTGATATCCGAGCGAATCCAGGGAGGTGCGGGAGGAATCTGTACGTTTTCGGGAAGGAGTTGATAATGACGGTCATTGATCGCATCACGCGCCCAGTGATGCCACGCAAAATAGCCCCCGACAAGGCAGGCCGCCAAGACCAACGTGGCACCCATCAGGCCGGCCCAACCCGCTTGGTGCCCCGCTGACGGTTCGTTCGAATCAGATTCTTTACGCTTCCTCGCAACCATCGTCCCTCCCGCATGGCCGCGAAGCTTAGCAGACGCAGGCGAATGGTTGAATCTCGATTTCAGCGATGCTAGCGGACACCTACCAGATCTGGACTTGCGTTTCCAGTTCCACCCCGAGGTGGTTCAAGACCGCCTGTTTTACCTTGTCGATCAACTGCAATACGTCGTCGCTCGTCGCACCGGAGTTCGCGATGATACAGCGACTATCGCGATCGCTGACGACGGCTTGGCCCACTGCGGCACCCTTGCACCCGGCCTGATCGATCAAGCTCGCGGCACTCATGCCGCTCACGTCCTTAAAGACGCACGCCGGATTCTCATTCGCGGTGGGTTGGCTGGACTGCTTGACGATCCAAAATTTTTGCAGTCGCTTGGTCAGGGTTTCGGCGTCGGCACGCTCCAAAGTGAACTCGGCGCTCAAAATGGCCAGTTCATCCAGACTGCTGCGGCGATAGGCGAAGCGGAGTTGCTCGCGACCTTGTTCGACGACTTCACCGGTTCGCGTCAGCATCGTGGCCTTGGTTGTCCACTGTCCGATATCACTGCCATTGGCCCCGGCGTTATCGTGCAGAGCCCCGCCAATCGTTCCCGGAATGCCAGCCAACGCCTCGAGGCCGGCCAATCCCTCGCGCACCGCCGTCGATATGACGTGACTCAGTTTTGCACCGCCCCCGGCCAACACGCGATTCTCCTGCGTGGAAATCTGAGCGAAGGGCGGCGCGGAAAGATGGACCACCAAACCACTCACGCCGGCTTCGCGGACGAGTAAGTTCGAGCCCGCACCCAACACGCGCACGGGGACGTCATGAGCCGCACAGTGCTGGACCAACGCGGCTAGTTCCGCGACGGACGTCGGCTCGGCGAAGTACTCAGCCGGTCCGCCCAGTCGCAACCAAGTATGCGGCGCGAGAAGTTCTTGCTCACGAACGATGTGC
>JBGTHH010000133.1:0-3258 GCA_041746275.1 Pirellulaceae bacterium
GGAACGCCTTGTTGATCTCGGCATTGACGCTCTTTTCCTGAGCATGACTAACCGTAATCGCGCTCCAGCCAAGAACTTCGCAGACAGCCCCGCCAACGACGAGCAGGAGGATAATTCGCATCACGGGCACCTTGGTTGCGAGGGCGGGAGGGGGATGTACGGCAGCGAAAACGTCGTTCCGGTGTCAAACGATCCAAGATCACTTGAAATAGTAGCCTATCACAAGATATCCCCGGTCGGCAGCCTAGGTCGCGCGAGGCCATGCCTGGGATGTTAGGTCACGCTTGTGATGAACTCTTGTGATGCAGGCCTCTTGCTTGCTTCTTTCGACGTGGCCGTCACGGCTTGTTGCGCACGTCGTAACAGAAGATCAGGTCCTGATCGCGAAGAAACAGGTGGCCGTGCGCGACGACCGGTGGTGTCCACAGCTTACCGCTCGGCTTCCGCAGTGAGGTTTCACGCGGGATGGTGAACCGTCCGGATTCGTTCCAGCCAGACGAGCTGACGTCGAGTAACACGACTTCGCCGCGATCCTCGCCAAAACAGTAGAAGCGTCCATCGGCGCAGGTCAGTGCGCCGGCCCGCAGCTTGCGCCGCTCGGACCACAAGACCTCTCCTGTTAAGAAATCCTGGCAGACCCAGCCCCGTCCCTGCCCGAAGCCATAGAGGTGGTCGCCCACCAGCACGACATTGCCATGGTGATTGGCCAAGTTGGTGTTGGTAAAGACTTCCTCCGTCTGAAACGTTCCGCCCTGGTTTTGCACGCGGATCAACGAGCAGCCTTGTCCCGAGCCAACAGTAACATAGACGTGCTCGCCCCGCACGATCGGCGAGTTGACGACTTCTGTCGAATAGCGTTGCGCGGGACGGTGAGTCCAAAGCAGGCGACCGTCCTCCGCAGCCACTCCGGAGATCCCTTGATTGGTCAGCACGATATACTGCCGCACGCCACCCATCTCGGCGACCATCGGCGACGTGTAGGCTGCTTGATCCGTCAATTCGGTACTACGCCAGATGACCTGACCAGTCCGCTTGTCGAGTGCCGCCACGGTTCCCGCCGGCCCTCCCGGCAAGCAAATCAACCGCTCGCCATCGATCAGCGGCGACCAAGTGAAGCCCCACCCGAGTTTTCGCGGACCACCGCCGATGGGATTCACTTCGGCGGCAAGCTCTTGGGGCAGGTCAACGCGCCAACGTTCCTGGCCGGTCGCCGCTTCGACACAAATCAGATGACCATGGCCACCCAACGCATAGATCAGCCCGGACTCGACGGTCGGCGTCGCGCTGGGACCGGAGCTCCATTTGTTCCCTTCGAAATCGAAGAGCGGGCCGACCGCCACCGCCCAGGCTTGCCGCACCTCTTGGTTTTCCACCGCGGACAGGTCGAGTGCGATGAGATACTCGGTGTCGCCTCGGCCGCCTAGCGTAAACAAGCGGTCTCCCACGATCGCGGGACCGGACAATCCGACTCCCGCATCCGCATAGATCCAGGCGAGCAGCGGACCGTCGGCGGGCCACTGCGAGAGCAGGTTTGTTTCGAGTGAAATGTCGTTGCGCGCCGGGCCCTTATACTGGGGCCAATCCGCAGCGGCTGCGGTGAGTCCCGCCCAGAGGGACAGGCAGAAGGGAATCCACAGAAGCCGCTGTTGGTGAGAGCGGACTTGGTGAGCTGGTTGATGTGTGATCATGGCAAATCCGGTCACCTAGATTTTAGCACCGGTTCCCTTAGTCAATGTCATAAAGGCGGACTCCAGGTTGACTTCCTCCTCGCGGAACAACACCAACCTGTGACCGGCACCCACCAACAACGACGGCAGCGCGGTGTAATCGTCGACGCCTTGATTCAACGTCACATGCAGTTGGTTCTTCTTCTGTTCGACACTTTCGACGACCGGCTGTTGCTGGAGGAGTTCCGCGGCGGCGGCGAGGTCTCCCGCGACTTCGATGATGAGGACCGTGCGCTGTCGCACTTGCTTCATGACTTCGGCGACTTCCGCATTCACGCTCATGACGCCCCGATCGATAATCCCAATCTTATTACAAATGTCCGCCAACTCCGGCAGGATGTGGCTCGACACGATGATGGTTTTGCCCATCTGTCCCAGGCGACGGAGCAAGTTTCGCATTTCGATCCGGGCGCGGGGATCGAGTCCGCTCAGGGGTTCGTCCAACAACAGGACTTGGGGATCATGCAGTAAGGTGCGAGCCAAGCCGAGACGTTGGGTTTGTCCTCGCGACAACGTGTTGGCATAGGCGTCGCGTTTGAAATCGAGATCCACGACCTCCAACATCTCGTCACACCGCTGGCGTCGTTGGGGTCCGCGGATGCGATAGGCGGCCGCGAAGAACTCCAGGTATTCGATCACCTTCATGTCGTCATACACGCCGAAGAAATCGGGCATGTAGCCGACCAGTCGGCGAATTTCCTTGGGTTTGGTATAGATCGAATTGCCACAAACATAGGCTTCGCCCCAGGTGGGATTGAGCAGCGTGGCGATAATGCGCATCGTCGTCGTCTTGCCCGCGCCATTGGGTCCGATGAACCCGAACAAATCGCCGCGATTCAATTGCAAATCAATATCACGAATGGCGAACATGTCGCCGTACTTTTTGGTAAGGCCTTTGGCTTCAATCGCCGGCTCGGACATAGGTCAACTCGATCTCGGGACGCGAGATCCCGCCACAGGAAATACAACTCGGTAAAAAGTCCAACGTTGATCGTAGCGAGAGCCAGCGGGTTGGCCATCGATGAGCAAGTCGCTGGCCGGTTGCTTCGCTCGGCCCAACAAGATCGCGCGGCCATGCAGGAGATGCTCGCTGAGATCGACATACGCTTGGTAGCGGTGGTGCAATTGTGTGTAACTGTCGCCTCCCGCGGCGCGATGGAGCATCATCATTTCCAGGATGCGCGGCACGTCCAAATCACGCTGCTCCCAAGGCGTGGTCAGGTCGCGGATCTCGACCACGCGCCGCCGCGTCAATCGCCAACTCAAGTTCAACGGCTTTTCGAGATCGATGCGCGCCGAGTCGCCGGGCCGCAGCACATTCCCCTTGCGTTCCAGCTTGTAGGCCCAGTTGTCGTACAGGAGCAAGCAATCGGTCAACTCGACCGACAGGGGATTCATGACGTCGCCGCGCAACAACCCGTCGCCACTCAGATGCAATGTCGCCGTGGAGTTCAGATCGGTTCCATTCCACCATCTCGATACGAGTGCTTTGGTCCCCGACTTCTCGATAGGAGTTTGCTGAATCGACGTC
>JBGTHH010000134.1:0-9985 GCA_041746275.1 Pirellulaceae bacterium
ACCAACTCCACTTCCTCCGCCGGTCGGTTGGCTCCCGCGGCCAAACAGATCGTCACGCATTGGTCCCCCAACACCTGCAATCGGCGGCCATCCACGAGCAGCGCCGTCCCTTCATCGATTCCGAAGCCGACGTGAGCGGGATGATCGGCCAGCACTTGGACTAAACGCACGCGTCGATCACGCTGACGAAAGTGCTGATCGATCACGCTGCCGGGAAGGAGATCGAAGCCGACACCGAGCTCCGCCTGCGGATGGCCGCGAGCGATCATCAGCTTCGATTGCACCGCCGCGCCCGCCGACGTCCCGCCAATCACACCGCCGCGCGCGAGCAATGACACGAGTTCTCGCTCGACGCCGGTCCCCACATAAGCTTCGGCGATGCGCGATTGCTGACCGCCAGCGAACCACACGCCCGTGGCCTCGCGCAGCGGCTGGAGAAAGTCCTGATCGTTGGACTGCTCGCGCGAACGCGCGTGAAACACTTGCAGTGAGGCGAGGGGATACTTCTTCCAATCGTGCAGGAGTTGATCGGCATCCCGCGTGTCGGCCGATACGCTCGCCGTGGGCACCACCACAATCTTCGCCTGCTCGCCTCCGGCCAGTTCGATGAATCGCTGCACGATACGATCCGGCAATCGACCGCCACCGGCGATAACCAGCTTGCCCGGTTTGCCTGCCGGGTCAAACCACTGAGTGTGCGGCTCCATCCCACACAGTCGATCGGCCAGGAGGCCCATCACCACACAGACCAACACACGAACCGCGTTCATCAATCACATCCTCGGACAGCAGCAAACAATTGATATGACCACTCGGCGATACACCGGTTACTACCTTACGCGGGCAGGTCGCCGGTTGTCCACTCGGTGATGTTCATCAACGCGCATCGCCGCGCGGTGGTTGGGAGTTCGCTGCGCGTCGCCATTGTCTTTTCGCGGGGTATCGAAACGAGTAGACTCAGGCACTTCACCCAGCTTTCGGGGCGAGCAAGTTCTCAGTCTACCGAATTCCGGCACGCGCCTAGTCGACCGCGATTTCGTCCAATTCGACATACGAAGTAAGCCGCGCGCCGAGGAAACCGATGCCATCCGCCGCTTCGCTCGCCTGCAACGCAAGTACGGCCACTGGCAACTCGCCTAGTGTCGCTTGGAGGCCAAGCCCAGCCAAACATTGATGTCAAGAAGATGCATCTTCCTGATCCAAAATCTCGGCGATGCGGTCGTTGGTCAGATCAATGGTGCCCGATTCGTCGGAATCAAAAATCGGCAGACAAACGGGAATCGGATTTTTGGCCACCCGAATCACCGGCGTCGCTCGATATGTCACGACGACGGCAGCCCCTTCCGGCAGCGACATTGAGCCGTCAAGCACCACGACACCGTTCTGAACGACACCTTGGATTTCCATGCTCACATTATCGTTACCGAGGCGCGTCCAATCAAGCCGACGTTATGAACCCGGAGTTCGGCAAATGAACACGCCCGAAGCGAACATCCGCGTCCCCGTCGACCTGACCAACCCCGGCCAGTTTTTCGCCTGCTGCGGAATGCTGGGGGATGCCGCACGGGGACATAGCACTTTGGGATCGTTAGGCGGGGATGCCACACGGTGCCACACGGGGACACAGCACTTTGGGATCGTTAAGCAGTAACAACCCCCTTTTGGGGCACGCCAGAGACGGAAGTGCTCTGTCCCCATCATTCTGTCGTTCGCGTTCGGCTTTCAAAGTCGCAATAACCTGCGCGACCTCGCGTCGCATGGCATCCCAAGCCTGTCCATCAATGAGGCCGCGTTCGTTCGAACGCGGAAAGGCGACAATGTCGATTTGCGACACTGACAAACGCAAGGCTTCAATGGAGCCGCGCTGGCGTAAACGCGGAAGAGCAAGACTCCGAACGTGGGTTTCAGGGACGGTCATCAGCAAACCGGATATTCGTAGGTTTGGCATCGAAGTAATAAATGCCGTAACTGCGCAGCCAGCCCAAGATGGAGGTAACGATGCTCCATCTTTCGCCAAACGACGATTCTGCCTCCGTATGCCAGTCCGCCAACACTTCTGGCGAAAAGTCGGGGGGATGATCGACATACGATTTGGCAAAATCCAAGATGCAAGGCGGGAACACGATTGTCATTTCGATGACCAAAAGGCTATCATTGGAGCCAACGAGTTGCGGGATGGAGAAGCCTTCCAACTTGGCGACTCCCAACTGGTCAAGGCGGCGATAGGCAGCGAGTTCGCGGTCGTAGCCACCTTGGCGATACAATGCCTTGATGGCCGAATTGCGATCCGTCGACCAGACTTTGCCATCGTTTCCGTAGCCCAGCGTTTTTTCGATCGTGATGCCTTGCAGTGCGGAATAGCGCAAGGCATTCGTTGTCAATTCATCAGTATCGGACATTCTCGCCATGCGCTCCTTGGAATCTTACTCGTCGCAAGTCGCCGGTTGGCTCGTAATCCACAACCAGCGTCTCCCACTGGCGCAGGTAGGACCGACAAGCTGTATTCTCCGCGACGACGCCTCCCTTTCCCCGGGCGCAGCGATGGTCATTGTCGAAGTCGATGGTCAGATCTCCGAACGCCGGGTGATGCTTCAAGAGGCAGTCGCTTCTTCATCACAGGTTCGCTTCGTTGCTGCCTAGTTGATTTTTCGTACATGAGCTTGGTAGTATATGCCTGTGACGACTAATGTCAAGTTCCTTGTCATTTGTAAGTGTACATTCTCTTAGTACTGCGAAGCAACCAGATGATTGCTAAAGATTTATTTCAAAAAGCGACGGGCCACGCTCCCTACCCCTATCAGGAACGGCTCGCGAACGAAGCCGATCTACCGCAGGTGCTTGGCGTCCCCACGGGATTGGGCAAGACGGCGGCTGTTGCGCTTTCTTGGTTGTATCGACGGCGATTTGCTTCGGCGGACGTTCGCAGCGAGACTCCGCGCCGCTTGATTTACTGTTTGCCAATGCGAACGCTGGTTGAACAAACGCGAGATGCGATTGGTGGGTGGCTCCAGAACCTGGGCATCGAGCGCGATATGCACGATGGCGTTGGGCTTAATATCTTGATGGGCGGAAATGATGACGGCGACTGGTACGAACATCCCGAACGCGATGCGATTCTAATCGGCACGCAAGACATGTTGTTGTCACGGGCCTTGAATCGCGGGTATGGAATGAGCCGCTATGCGTGGCCGGTGCAGTTCGCGTTGCTGAATAGCGATTGCCTGTGGGTGTTGGATGAAACTCAGTTGATGGGCGTCGGACTTACGACGTCTGCTCAACTCGCCGGGCTGCGTGACAAACTACAGACATATGGCATTTCAAAAACGTTGTGGATGTCGGCCACGCTCGACGCGACGGCACTCGCCACCGTTGACCATCCGCTGCCGGACGAGGGTTCATGGAGTGCCGTGTCGCTGGAAGCTGATGACGTACAACACGAATCGGTAACGCGATTGCTGAACGCCAGCAAGCCTTGCGAGAAGGCGTCGGTGGACCTATCGCCCGACAACAAGAAGGCATACGCACCTGCGTTGGCGCGCCTCGTCGTCGACAAGCACGTAGCGGGAACGCTAACGCTGGTTGTGCTGAACCGAGTGGCACGGGCACAAGAGTTGTACCAGCAAGTTCGAAAGCTAGTCGACAAAAGCGAAACGAAGCCCGAGTTGGCACTCATCCATTCTCGATACCGCCCGATCGATCGCCAAAAGACGCAAGACGCCGCGCTCGATGAAGCGACGATCCCAGAATGCGGTCGCATTATCATCGCCACACAAGCCATCGAAGCCGGTGTTGATATCTCCGCGACAACGCTGGTGTCAGAACTTGCGCCTTGGTCGTCGATGGTGCAGCGTTTTGGACGCTGCAATCGGCGCGGACTGTGTGGTATCGATCAGAATCCAGCGGCGCACATTTATTGGGTCGACATTGATACTTCCGAACCGAAACGTGTGGCGGACCTGGCTTTGCCGTACGAGTTGTCGGCACTTGATACAGCACGAGACGTTTTGCTCAGACTCGATGATGGCGGCCCCGCAACACTTACGAGGATGGAAGTCGATTCGCCGCAGCCAATGGTCCACGTGCTGCGTCGCAAGGACTTGATTGACTTGTTCGATACGACTCCCGACTTGAGTGGCAACGACTTGGATGTCTCGCGATACATTCGAGACAGCGACGACAGCGATGTTCAAGTCTATTGGCGCGAGTGGGATTTGAAGAACAAACAAAAAGAGGGTGCGCCGCCACTTCCGAAGTCCGACGACGGTCGTGTGGAATTTCCGGCACCGACTCGCGAGGAACTTTGTTCCGTGTCTATTGCCGCGTTGCGAGGCAATACTGGGTTCGTCAAGAAGGCTGCTGCGAAAGATTGCAACGCTTACGCATGGGATGCGTTGACACGATCTTGGCAAATCGTAAGACCAAACTCCGTTCGCCCAGGAATGATGCTTCTGCTTCACAGTCGCGCTGGCGGCTACGATACCGAACTTGGCTGGACCGGCGACGTCAAGGATTCACCGGTGTCGGACTGTCGGCCCGAGGTTGGTTCGTTGCCCGAAGCGATGGATGCCGATGACTTGGCAAGCGATCCTGTGACAGTCACGCAACATTTGCGTGATGTCGGAACTCAGGCGGAACGGTTACGCGAGACGTTCGCCGAGGTGTTGCCAGAAGTGCCTTGGCCGTCGATCGTGCGGGCAGCTTGGTGGCACGATGTGGGCAAAGTGCATCCGGCATTTCAAGGCGGCGTGCGTGATTCAAATCCGGACCTTGATGCCGCGCAGGCATGGGCCAAGTCAGGAAAACGCGGATATCTGCGATACCAAATCCCGCCGACGCAAGAATCCGACTCTGATGTGATCGTCAAGGTCAAAGCCGAACGACGGCGAGGTTTTCGACACGAGTTGGCGAGTGCATTGGCTTGGCTTCAGCAGAACGCGGAGGCACGGGAGGTGGACCTTGTCGCATACCTCATCGCGGCACATCACGGCAAGGTGCGGCTGAGTATCCGCAGCATGCACAATGAGAACCGTCCGCCCGAATCCAGCCGTTTGTTCGCGCGTGGCATTTGGGACGGAGACTCATTGCCTCGCGTGGAAATTGGCAATTCGGCTGCGGATGTATCGGAGGACATCGAGTTGTCGTTGGACCTAATGCAGTTGGGTGAACATTCAGGTACAGCAAGTTGGCTTGCGAGGACGGTGAGCCTGCGCGACGACTACGGACCGTTTCGGCTGGCGTTTCTGGAATCGCTGGTCCGAGTCGCGGACTGGCGGGGAAGTCAACAAGGAGCGTCAAAATGAGTGAAGTAAGGCACGTCGTCAATTTGAATGGTTGTGCGCCAACACCGTTAGCACACTACCTCAAGGCCCTCGGTGTTCTGCGAATCGTTGCGGAACAAGCCGACGCATCGGCCACTGGTTGGTGGAAGAATGATTCGTTCTGGTTGGAATCAACGTTGGATGAGGAATCGCTTGCCCAGTTTTGTCTGACGCAGTACATGCCGACTCCTCTGGTGACACCTTGGAACGGAGGGAGTGGCTTTCATCCGAAGGACAATCAGGAAGCGATCACGGCGATCGTATCCGGCTCTGCGACTCGCTTTGAATCTTACCGCCGCGTCATTGCCCAGTGTCGTGAAATTTTGGACAACGCACCAGAAGGCGAAGAGAAAGCTGTGCTGTTACAGCGCTGCCGAAACGTGCTGCCCGACGAAGTGCTGGACTGGTTGGACGCGGCCTACGTGCTGACCTCGAATGGCCCGAAGTATCCGCCGCTACTGGGGACGGGTGGAAACGACGGGCGGTTGGAGTTCACAAACAACTTCATGCAGCATTTGATTGCCTTACTCAGCCCGAATGATGGTGTCGCAATCGGAGACGCCGAGACGAAGCTACAAGAGTCATTATTTGGTGCGTTGAGCAGTTGTCGGCATCGGGGGACAATTGGTCAGTACGATCCCGGCAACCTTGGCGGCTCGAACAACGGTTCTGGCTTCGATGGTTATAGCACGGTGAACTCGTGGGACTACGTGTTGATGCTTGAAGGCGCGATCATGTTCGCGGCCGCTTCGGCGAAACGATTGGAATCGAGCGAGAGCGGTAGTCTCTCGTATCCATTCTGCGTTCGACCGGCGGGTGTTGGTTACGCAAGCTCTGACGCGTCGGACGAATCGTCGTCACGAGCCGAGATGTGGCTTCCCTTGTGGGACTCACCAGCCACGTACCGAGCGTTGACGACCTTGCTATCAGAAGGCCGGGTCGAAACGCGAAAACGCAAGGCGCGAAACGGTGTCGACTTCGCGAGGGCCATTGCGTCGCTTGGGATCGATCGCGGAGTCAGCGAGTTTCAACGCTACGGGTTCCAGCAGCGAAACGGACTTGCTTACTTTGCCGTGCCACTCGGACGCTTTCACGTCAACGCCAATCCGGGTGCGGAAGAGCTGATCGCCCCGCTGGACGGCTGGCTGGACCGCTTTCGTCGCGCGGCGACAGGCAAGACCGCACCCGAGCGGGCTCGTCGCGCGCTGCGTCGACTGGAGTCGAGCATTCTGAATCTCTGTCAGAGCGGCGACCCTGTCGCCGACCCCGCCTACGTGCAAGCGACTTTGATCGCACTCGGCGAAGCTGAAAGTAGCGTTGCCATCTCGAAACAGATGCGCGACGGCAATATGGGCAGCGGCATAAGCCCATTGCCTCTGCTCAGTCTCGATTGGCTCGTGAAAGCCAATGACGGAAGCTGCGAATTTCGACTTGCCGCAGCCCTCGCCAGCGTGACGCACGACTCGGTCGGCCCCATCCGGCGACACATCGAACCCATCGATCCCAAGACTTGGAAAACCAAGTATCCGAAATGGGCATCCGATGCGAACGATCCGGCGATTGTTTGGAGCAGTGCTTCGCTCGTGGCGAACCTGTGTGCCGTTCTCAACCGACGTCTGATCGATGTCATGAAATCGGGCAAGGACGAAAAGTCAAACGACCTGGTCGCGCCACTGCGCGGGCGACTGTACGCCACGTTGCCCGATATTGGAACATTCATTCGCAAGCAGACAAACGATAATCGGATCGAGACTTTGTTCAAATCGTTGTGCTTGCTTGAGTTTCCTCAGTCGAAGGAAGAGTTCGCAAGCGTTATGAAGCAACTCAGGGTAAAGCAGCCCGGGCGAGTTCTTCCGGACGCTGCTTACGGTTTGCTCAAGCTTTGCTTCTTGCCACACAAGCTGGACGACACCGTGATGCCGCTGACGCCGCAGATAATCCGTCAGGCGATCGCAGGTCGCGGATATGAAGCAACTCGATTGGCCGCGCGGCGCTTGTTGGCATCCGGTTTCGAGCCCGCTGCCGAATACACCGTCGTCAGCCAAGAGCATATTCGGCGTACCGCAGCAGCGTTGTTGTTTCCGATTTCACGAACGCCAGCAGGAAAGTCGGGCGTTGATCTGGCGCGTGCTCGTGTATTGCGGTTGGATCATGAATCCGACAAGAGAAGAAGACGCGTTAGCTGTACGTTAGCCTTTCCAGGCTGACAGTCTAGCTGAGGATCTGATAGCTGTCAGGCTAGAAAGCCTGACGTACTTCAGTAACACCTAACTATCATGGGAGATGCGAATGTCCGACAAATTCGACGCTTTGAAGAACGAACCTCGCCTGCTGATGGAAGTCCCGCTGAAGCCAATCCAGGGCTCGCGATTCCAACCGACTGGCTTTCCTGATCTAGGTGCCGCTACGTTCAAGGGCTTCGACGAAAACGGCGAAGCGGTGGACTGCCTGCTCGTCGAATCGGCACAATCGATGGCGAACCGACTGGAAAGCGTCTGTTGGGACGAAGCCAACGACGACTTGGTCGAGCCGCTGCAAGGGCTGCCCTACGTGCAAGCCACTTTGCCCGACGGAACCGTGACCGACTCGGTTCGAGAGGCGCACCGCTTGAACTCGCCCTACATTGCCTCCTCCAAGTCTGCCGAGTTCGAAAGGATGAAGGAAGACGTGGGATTCGAAGCCAACAAGCCCTTTGATCGCCGCAAGCTTGCTGCGGCGTTGCTGAAGTACGATCCATGCAGTTTGTTACACGGCACGTTTCTTGAGAAGATCGGCGGCGTTGTGCGATTGCCTCGCGTGATCTCGGCTTTTGTCGAAGCCAGCGGCGTCGAGGTTGCTTCCGCAGGCGGCGTCAAGTTCGACCGCGTACAACCGGCGTCGGGCGAGAGTACGCCGTATGGCAAAGCGGCTGAAGGCTACGGGAACGTGCCCTATCATCGCGACGAGTATACGGCCCGCAACATTGTCGCCTACTTCAATATCGACCTGGCTCAGTTGCGTGGCTATGGGTTGGGCGAAGCTGCTGAAGAGTTGCTCATTGCCATTTCGCTGTTCAAAATCCGCAAGTTTTTGCACGAAGGCTTGCGATTGCGAACAGCATGCGACCTGGAGGCAATCGAGGAAATTGTGGTGAAACGACCAAGTGGTTTCGAGATTCCGGAACTGTTGAAACTTGAAAAGTCGCTGCCTGCGTTAGTCACAGCCGTGGCTAAGGAGAAATTGTTCGCCGATCCTGCCATCACCAAACTAGCCTACAGCAAGAAGTAGTTTCATGATTGCAATCGAAATGCGCTTCATCGCCGGCAAGTATCACGCAACTCCATGGGGTCGGCAGGTTAACGAAGGTGCTGTCGAGTGGCCTCCGTCCCCTTGGCGAATCCTCCGAGCCTTACTGGCAACTTGGCATCACAAGTTTCCCGACGTGCCTGAAGCCGAAGTGCGTCAGTTGCTGCTGCGGCTTTCCCCGACGCCGAGTTACAGCTTGCCACTTACTACGGCGGGACACACTCGGCATTACATGCCAGCGGCGAATGATGCGAAGACCAAAATCTTCGATACTTTTATCGGCGTCAATCGCAATGCTCCGCTGGTCGTATGTTGGCCCGATGTCGAACTGGTCGAGCAAGAGGAGTCGTTGCTGAGGCGTTTAGTGACCGCCCTCAACTATTTCGGGCGAGCCGAATCGTGGGTCGATGCTGATGTGCGAACCAAGGCTGACGTAAACTTCAATGCTCGTCCGCTCGACGAGCGCGGCATTGGCAATTCAGAGCAACTCGTTCGCCTACTGGCTCTCGACGACTCCGATGTGTATTTGTCCTGGCGAGATCAAACCTTAGCCAAATTGAAGCAGCAGAAACTAGACGAGAAACGACGCAAAGCGGCCGATAAGGGCAAGCCGGTTGAGAAGGAGAAACTGACTCCTAAAGATATTGCGACGATCGAGGCGTTGCTTCCGCTCGACACTTTCGTTGCACTTCATGCGGAGACCGATAAGCTGCGCAAAGCCGGTTGGAATCGTCCGCCTGCTAGTAAGTGGATTGAGTACGTGTGTGACTCGCCGCAACCAATCGGTCTCGCAGCTCGGTCGGAGGTTCGTTCCGCACTACCGACGGTCGCCCGCTATGCGATTGCAGGTGCAGTACGTCCGCGATTGACGGAAGCACTTTGGATCGGCGAGCGCGCTCGTAGTTATTTGATGGGTTGCTCCAAGAAAGAGAACGGGGGCCATTGCTCCGAGGTCTTCTCCGGTAAAAGCATTGACGGTACGCCGCAAGGAGAAGGCTCGAACACGCACAGACACGCGCACTATTTGGCCGAATCACTCGGTCCCAATAGCCGTGGTAGGATCACACATCTGACGGTGTATGCGCCGGCGGGTTTCGAGATCCAGGATGAAGCCGCGCTGAGCCGCCTAGTTCGAATGCACGGCTCCGATGGTCACGACCTACAACTCGTCTTACTCGGTGTGGGCGATGCTAACTATTTCGGCGGTACTGATGAGCGCAAAGGCGAATCACCTGCGCTTGCATCCAGCAGGATCTGGGTCTCACGTACGCCGTTCGTGCCGACAGATCACTTGCGGATTCGACAACATGAACGGCGCGATCCGGAAGCGTGAAGAGGTCGAGCGGCTGCTGCGGGTTCCCGGCCTCGGGGTCATTCCGCCG
>JBGTHH010000135.1:0-2581 GCA_041746275.1 Pirellulaceae bacterium
GCAGGCAAATTGGCTGATCTCCGGCGGTCGAGGCCACGCCACCTTGTGGGACGTCGATGCGGGAGAGCGATTGGCCTCGATGGACTTGGGTGGCGTGCTGTACGTCCAAACGTTGGCGACCACAGCCGATGGCACACTACTCGCCGCCGTCCCCAGCGCTGCCGGGCAATCCGTTCGACTCTTTCGACTTCTTAAGTGATCGTGTCACAGCGTCGCGATGTCCACGTTGCGAATGCCCGCTCCGTAGTATTCCTTATACTTTACCTTGCGTTCCAGGTTTCGAATGATGGCCGTCGTGAAATCGATGCCGGTGTGCTCTTGGCTGCTGCCCAGCCCGCCGGGGCTGAAGACATTGATCTCCATCAGTTTGTCCTCGACGATATCCAGACCCACGAGGAACATGCCATCTCGAACCAGCTTAGGCCGCACAAACTCGACGAGTTCCAACATTTGCGGGGTCACCTCAGCGGCCACGCTCTCGCCACCCGAATGCACATTGTTGCGAGCATCGCCCGTGTGGTTGACGCGCCGGAACGCGGCGTACTGCCCCTGGTGCCGCAACGCGCGTCCATTCATGACGAAGAGCCTGACGTCACCTTCCGCCGCAGCCGGAAGATACTCTTGCACGATGCAGTAGCCATCGCGAATGACCGCTTCAATCATCTGATTGAGATTCGCTCGTTCGTCCTCGCCGATGAGAAACACGCTTTGGCCACCGGAACCCTGGAGCGGCTTGATCACGACTTTGTCCTGCTGTTCGGCGATGAACGCTTTGATTTCCTTAATGTCGCGACTGATGCATGTCCGCGGGCGGACTTGTTCGGGAAAGTGTTGGAAGTAGGTTTTGTTGATCGCGTTGGCCAAGTTCACCGGATCGTTCAGCACAATCACGCCCGATGTGGCCGCGAGTTGACCGAACAGGATTCCACTGGCTTGTGCCCACGGTCGTTTCGACGCGTCCTCGGAGGGATCATTACGCAGCAACAGAATATCGAGATCGTTCACTCGAATCTTTTGAGCTTCGTGATCGTCGCTCTGTAGTTCTTTCAGATAGTCTCGCAGCGAGTCGTAATTGTCGCCGGTGACGGATCTGGCACGCGCATGGATCGCTCCGTCCGGTGCGTAGACAAAGTCGCCCACACCCAACGTGTAAGCTTCGTGCCCGCGATTGACTGCGGTCATCGATAGGCGGGTAGTAGTAAAAGCTGCTTGCTCTGTCATTACGTCATTGACGACAAACCCGATTTTCATCCGGCAATCTCCAAAAGGCGGATACCTAGCAAGCGATTCGACGAATCTCGTCATGCTCATCCAAGCAAACACCATGCCGGATACATTCTGGGCTCGGAGCTCGCGGTTCCGCTGACGTAAGGCCATCCGACGCTCACGCCGGTTGGCGAAATTAAGGAAACGACGTGGAACCTGACCTCGCGAAGGGCGAAGTTGGGCCTCGATTCGTGGTGTTTCAGCGATCACCGTGGACGATTAACGATCATCCCGTTTACCGGTTCTTCCGGTCATTTGGCCAGATAGGCAAATGCACTGCGGATATCGGAGCGGGTGAAGAAGTGCCGCTCGGCGAGGAATCAACCTGCGCGAATCGCACTTTATTGCGTTGCATGACGAACGCGAGTTGTTCTCGGTGCGAATGGCACACTTTATGCGAGACGTTTCCTGCGACACCCGAGGAGCGAATGGCGCTTCTCGTCGCGTTTCAGAAAAACGCCCATGGTACACAAGGAGAAGGTTATGAACTGGGATCAAGTCAAAGGAAAGTGGAAACAAGTCTCTGGACAAGCCAAACAACAGTGGGGCAAGTTGACCAATGACGATTTGGACGTGATCGACGGCAAACGAGAGGAGTTGGTCGGCAAGGTTCAAGAGCGATACGGGGTCGCCAAGGAGGAGGCTGAAAATCAGGTCAAGGAGTTCGAAAAGTCCTGTCAGTGCTAGAACCCGGCTCCTCAAAGGCCCGTCACGATGAAGGCGACGGAATGAACTCGTCAAGATGTTTACCGGACCACAATTCAACATTGAAGGGATGAAACCATGAAAGCGTTTTCACTTCTCCGCGTTGGGCTGGCGATTGTACTCTGTGCCAGCTTGGCATCTGTCACCGCGACAGCGCAGCAGATACAGCCGAAATCGGAACGGGATAGTTCGCAAATTGGTAGGCTCGACAGTAAGACCAGCGGTGCCAGCTTTCGCGCAAGCAAACTCATGGGCATGAACATTCAAAATGAGCTGGGCAAGAGCGTCGGCAAAGTCAACGACATTGTGCTGGATGCCAACACGGGCAAAGTCCGTTATTTGGCCGTCACATATGGTGGGTTTCTCGGCCTGGGTAACAAGATGTTCGCGGTCCCGTATGAGGCCTTCACCTGCCATCCGGATGCCGACGACCGCGACAAGACGATTCTTGTGCTGAACGTAACCCAGCAGCAGCTTGATGGTGCCACCGGATTTGATGAGGATCATTGGCCCGATTTCGGGGATACGAAGTTTACCAATGAGCTCGATAAGCGATATGGGGTGGATCGCCAGTTGCTCCGCGATCGGGATCGTCGTGGGGGTGTCGACG
>JBGTHH010000136.1:0-6464 GCA_041746275.1 Pirellulaceae bacterium
ACCGGTCGTGGCATGTACTCCAAGACATGCCGACAAATGACTAGGCTCGGGCGCTCGGTCAGTTGATTTTCGACAAACTTATCGCGAATGAAACGCAACGAACCGCGAGTGCTTTGTAACGGCCCTTCATAGCTGGGATCGATTCCCAGTCCACGAACGCGCGGGAACTGCTGACACACGGCCTGCAAAAACGTCCCCTTGCCGCAACCCACATCGACAATCAAACCTTCGTCATGGAGATAGGTGGCATTGAGATACTGCGCTAGCGTTGCGTAGTACTCACCCATGACAACTGAGGGCACGCTATTGTCGTACCCTTGGTCGTAATCGAGTAAATTCGGCGTGAAATCGTGATTGAACGCAAAGCCACACTCACGGCAAACCGCCACACACAACTGACCGACTTTCGCTCCCAAAGCGTCTTCGGCAGTGCGAAAAATGTAGTTCTGCATCGCTGGAATCCGCGGTCGCTCGACCGTTCGTTCCAGATCCACGCCCGCACACACTGGGCAGCTAGGACGTAACTCGTTCAAATTGCGGTCTCCACGTTATGCAACCCTTCGCAGCCAAGCACCAGGCCAATGCGTCACATTCTTAGTGAGCATGCTCTCATTGAAGGGCCATTCAGGTTGTTCAAGTACAAATTCCGGGTGTGCCACCGCGAACTCCCTAGCGGCGGCCTCGGGATGATTGTCCTTCCAATTCGGGGTGCCGCGGGGTACATCATGGACAAGCATCATGATTCCATCGGTCGCCACGATATATGAGCCCTGTGATACCAAGGCATGATACGCCTCCAATTCAGCCTTCACATGAGCTTTGGTGTGACATGAATCGAGAATGACGAGCACGCGCTCATGCGGCTCAATCAGCGATTGAACGGTAGCGAGGGTGGCAACACCGACAGAGTCTCCCTCAACGAGCGAGATGTACGTCGACAGTTCGTGCGCCTCGATGGCCTGACGATTGTGCGGACGAATTTCGAGATCTACGCCAATGACTCGACCGTGGTCCATCGCTTTGCATAAACTGGCGTAGAACACCAATGACCCCCCGTGAGCGACACCGGTTTCCAGAATAACATCTGGCTTGAGCCGGTAGATCACTTCCTGCATGCGGATCATGTCCTCGGGAAGTTGGATGACAGGCCGGCCCATCCAAGAAAACGAGTATGGATACTTTTGGTCCCAGCCCACTCGTAGCCATTCACGCGAGAGCCGTTCGAAGGCTTCCGCCGAGTAGAGATTCATCGTGACCTGAGTAGTGCCATGCTCTTCCACGAGCGTGGCGGATTCCGTGTCGATGATCAATTTCATGCAAGCGTCCTTACGTGTCCCACGAGCTTAAGTGTTCTCAATGCGTCAATGTTCTCTCATAACCTGTCAACGACTGCAAGGTGAATTCGTCGATCGTTGCGGGTGCATTTATGGGCCAACCGGCGACCGTTTCCCGCAGCCCGTCTTCCAGCGATAGCGTGGCGTGCCAGCCCACCTCCTCACGTAGCCGATTATTGTCGCCAACGATTGAGTGCGGATTGTGATCGGATGAGGCAGTCTCGCCAATCTGCAATAAATGTGCCTTTCCCATGAGGTCAGCGACATACTGGGCCATCCAGCCGATCGAGATTTCAACACCGGAACAAATATTAATGGGACCGGTGACTTCGCTGTCGACCAAGGATACAATGCCGCGAGCCGCATCATTTACATGTAAGAAGTCGCGACGCTGAGTTCCACTCGCGCATTTGGCGTGCTCGTGGCGATGCAGTGAATCAATGATCACGCCGGGCATGCGATGCTTGCTGGCGTGCGGTCCAAATAAGAAGAACAATCGCGCCCAGGCCGTACTGAGTTTGGCATGCTGCATCGCATCGAGGTATGTCGAAGCAGCCAATTTGGCACGTCCGTAGGCCGTGTTTGGCCGACAAGGTGTCTTTCGTTCACGGCAGGGTCCCGCCGTCCAGTCGTACTCAGCACACGATCCGGTGCCGACAATTCGCATCCCACCAGACTGCTCGAAGGCGTGAAACAGGGCGACGGAACTGCGCAGCCACGGGAGGTTTTCCGGTGATGCCCAGAATGCACCTGGCTGAGTTTCCCAAGCTAGGTGTAAAAGATGTGTCGGACGAATGTTTGACAGCAACAACTGCATTTCGACGATATCCCGCACGTTGGCGCAATGCCACTGCGTCGATCCATCCCTGGGGGGCGTGCGTCGCGTGACCGAATGCACCTCAAATCCATGGTCTTTTAGCAGCGTCAAGCACGGCCGCCCAACGAAGCCATTTCCCCCGGTAACCAGTATCCGTTTCATTTCCACTCCGGCCAGGATTGGTCTTGAGATGAAATCTTGCTAATGGGCAAAGGCCACGCCACCTGGATCGAGGGGTCATCCCAACGCACACCAGAATAGTATTTTGGTTCGTACTCGCACGAGATCTGATAGAAGACCTCGGATTCATCGAGCAGTGTTTGAAAGCCGTGTGCGAATCCCGCGGGAATGTAGAGTAGACGGTGATTATTCGCCGACAATTCGATGCCCGACCAACGCAGGAACGTCGGCGAGCCAGGCCGCATATCGACGATCACATCGAAGATGGCTCCGCGTGTGCAACGTACCAGTTTGGTTTCGGCCTGCGGACCGCGTTGGCAGTGCATCCCGCGAACCGTGCCTTGCAATCGATTGGTGGAAATGCTGCATTGAGCTAAGCGAGGATTTAGGCCGCGTCCTTCAAACTCGCGGCTGCACCATGTCCGAGCAAACGAACCGCGCGCATCGGAAACGAACTCGGGCTCAATCAACCAAGCTCCGACAAATTCAGTGGGAATGAAATTCATCTCAAGGGTCGATGTTGATTTCAGTCAAGCGACTCGCACATGCGGGATGGGGATGATGAACTTTCCGCCCTGTTCGCGATACTTCTTCTGTTGAGCCAGAATTTCATCGGCGAAATTCCACGTCAGCAACAGGCAGTAGTCGGGGCGATCGGTCACAAGTTTATCGGGATCGTAGATCTTCAATCGCGTTCCCGGCGTATAGTGACCTTGCTTAACGGTGCTGCGATCCACGACGTAGTCGAGCGTGTCGGCTCCAATGTCAAAGTAGTTCAGCAGCGTGCTTCCCTTGGCCGAAGCTCCGTAGACAGCGATGCGTTTGCCATCGGCTTTGAGCGATGCCAAGAGTTCGCCCAAGTCGCGCCGCAGGGTTTCCACTCGCAAGCCAAAGTCGTGGTACGCGGACTCGGATTCGGCCCAGTCGGCTTCATTTGACAGCAAGGTTCGGACGCTGTCGCCCACATCACAAGTTCCGGCGTGTTGAGCGAAGATGCGGAGCGAGCCGCCGTGAATCGACAATCGCTCGACGTCGACAATCTCTAGTCCATGACGGCGGAACAGCCGGTCGAGCGCGGTTAACGAGAAGTAGCACAGGTGTTCGTGATAGATGGTGTCGAACTCGACGTGATCGATCAGGTCCCGCAAATACGGCGCTTCGACGACCACCACGCCGTTGGGCTTCAACAGGATCTTAAAACCAGCGACCACGCCATTCAAATCGGGGACGTGGGCCAACACGTTATTCGCGTGAATGACATCCGCCCGTTCACCATGCGCCACGAGTTGTGATGCCAAGTCGCGGCCGAAGAACTCGCTGATCGTGCGAACTCCCTTTTCCGTCTCGGCGACATGCGCGATATTTCTCGCCGGCTCGATGCCCAGTACCGGCACGCCCGCTTGCTGGTACCACTGCAACAAATACCCGTCATTACTAGCGACCTCGACGACCAGACTGCCGTCATTCAGTTGGCACCGATCGGTCATGCTCGCGGCGATCGTCCGCGCGTGGCTCACCATCGTGTCCGAGAACGAGGAGAAATACGCGTACTCGCGAAACAGCTTTTCCGGTGCCACGGTCTCGGTGATCTGCACTAGCGAGCAAGCCGGGCACCACGCCAAGTCCAGCGGCCAAGTCGGCTCGGGTTGGAGCAGATCGGCTTCGGTCAGCAGTGCGTTGGCCAGCGGGGTATTGCCCAGCGAGAGTACGCTTTTCAGGCCGCTTCGACCGCAGGAACGACATGCAAGCGAGTTGCCGCCGGTTGCTGGAAGTAGTTCTTGTACCATGCGATGGTCCTGTTCAATCCTTCGTCCAGTGTGAAGAGCGAACGCCAGCCGAGCGTCTTGCGGGCTTTGGTGGCGTCCAGAGATTGGTGCTTGATCTCATGGGTGGCCTCGCCGAGTATTTCGGGAACCAGCGGCGAGTTCATCGCGGCCAGCACCTGTTCGACGAGTTGCAGCACCGTGACCTGCGTCTCGTTGGAGAGATTGAAGGCCTCGCCCACGAGTTCGGGTCGAGCGGCCAGTTGCTCGGCCAAATGCATATACGCGGCGGCTCCGTCCTCGACGTAGAAATAGTCACGTACGAGGGAGCCATCCGAACGAATCACTGGCCGTTGGCCGCGCATGACCGAGCGAATCGTTCCCGGCACGATGCGGTTCCAGTTGAGATCACCGCCGCCATAGAAATTGCCGCACCGCGTAATGACGACCGGCAATCCATAGGTTGTCGCGAAGGCCTGGCAGATCAAATCGCTGCAGGATTTGCTGACATCGTAGGGATGCCGCCCCGCCAGAGCCGTCTCTTCGGTGTAGGGCAGAATGAGCGAGTCGCCATAGGCCTTATCGGACGACGCCGCCACGATCTGTTTGACCTTGGGACTGCGTCGACACGCTTCCAGCAACTTCCAAGTACCACCGATATTTGCCTCGAAGGTCGATAGCGGATTGCGATTCGCAATGCCCACGATCGCCTGCGCGGCAAGATGGATCACCGTCTCAATCTCGTATTCCCCGAGTGTTCGCTCCAGGCAATCCAGATCACAGATATCGCCACGCACGACCGAGATGTTGTCGAGCAGGCCACTCCGATTCACCTCGGACTGCGGAACCCAATCCCGCACGAGGCACACGACATCGGCACCGGCGGCCATCAAACGCCGAACCAGCCAACCGCCCACGAGCCCCGTCGCACCCGTGACGAAGACGCGGCGATCTTGCCAGAAATCTCGATTAATTACGCCGTCCATGGCACCCTCGACTAAGCCGCTTGTGGTCGAATTTGAAACCTCGGTTGCACCGTATCGCCGCTCCAGGTTAGCCAAGGTGCGTTACCCGACTGCCACAGCTTTTCCAGGTACGACTTATCGCGCAGCGTATCCATGCACTGCCAGAATCCCTCATGCTGATACGCCGCCAACTGACCATCCGCGGCGACGCGCTCTAACGCATGGGCCTCGAGGCTGTCGGTATCGGCCACGAGATAGTCGAAAATCCCTGGCTCAAAGACGAGAAAACCGCCGTTGATCCAGCCTTCACCAGCGACCGGCTTCTCGGTGAAATTATCCACCATCCCATTCGTGATCACCAAGCCACCGAAGCGGGCTGGAGGTCGAACCGCCGTGACGGTGGCGAGCTTGCCATGCGATTTATGGAAGGCCAGCAAGTCTGTCAAATTGACATCGCTGACCCCATCGCCATAAGTGAGCATGAACGTTCCATCGTCGAGCAAGTGCTTGAGCCGCAACAACCGGCCACCAGTGTTGGTCAACGTCCCCGTCTCGATCAGACTGACGGACCAGTTTTCAACTTCCCGGGTTTCGCGCTGGAGCATGTTGCGACCGTAGTCGATCGTCAAATTGCCATTCAAGTTGTATCGGTCAAGAAAATAGCTTTTGATGAAATCGCCCATGTAACCCAACGCGACCAGGAACTCGTCGCAGCCATGGTGGGCATAGTGCTTCATGATGTGCCACAAGATCGGTTTGGAGCCGATTTCAACCATCGGCTTGGGCCTTGTGACCGTCTCTTCCTGAAGCCTAGTTCCCATCCCGCCTGCTAGCAAGACAACACGCACGTCGCCCTCCGTGGCAATTTGATGAGCCTGATAGATGTGATAGATATAGTTGTCGGAATTTCAATCGCTCGCTTTGTATCTACCGACAAACACCTAGACAAGAGCAGTTTCACGCCCCTTATTCTCGGTTGGTTAGCTGCGATCTCGCCAGTTAATATGTGCGGAGTTGATTGATGGTGACGTCACGACGAGACGGTGGCGTTGATCGGTTGCCGCATACTTGCGTGCTATCGTCGCCCCGATTAACCTTGGCGTCGGTTTTTCAACACAAGTCGCCATCCTGATCCACGAAGGTTGTCAGCCATGTTAGAGTTGCATGATCAGATAGCAGAGGCGGTCGCGGTCATTCGGGAAAGATGGGATCAGTCGCCTCGGGCCGGGATCATTCTCGGGACGGGATTGGGGGGCTTGGTCGAAGAGATCGACGAGGAGGCTTCGCTGGATTACCAAGAGATCCCCAACTTTCCCCGCTCGACGGCCATCAGCCACCGCGGACGACTCGTTTGCGGCCGCCTGCATGGACTGCCCGTGATGGCAATGGAAGGCCGCTTCCACAT
>JBGTHH010000137.1:0-3793 GCA_041746275.1 Pirellulaceae bacterium
CGTGGCCGAAGCCTTCGCCGCCGGCGCCGACGCCGTGCTCGCCGCCTCGATCTTCCACGACGGCGACCTCACCGTCGGCGACGTCAAGCTGCACCTGATGGAGAAGGGGGTGGTTGTGCGACCGTGAGGGGCAACTTCAGGCCCAATCGACCCTCGTCAACTTCGCGGGTCGCGCACCCATCCCAACTTACGTGGGTAATTTCGCGACCATCCATCTTCATCGTCAATAGCTTTTGTCATTCGGTCGCGATATATTTGGTGTCCGAACGTCACCCGACGCTCTATCGTTGCGTTAGTGCCGGGGCCGCCCAAAGATCTGTTGAGAGGAAGGTTTGGAGCTTCACGACCTGAAACGAATGCTCCAGCGGCACTTCACCGATGGCCTCGTGACGGTGGTTGGTTCAGGGCTGTCGTGCGCTGAGGGGTTGCCGGGTATGAGCGAGTTGGCGTCCCATCTCGAAGCGACGGTGACGACTGGTCTGGCCGCGGTAGACATTCAACGGTGGAAGGAAATATCGCCGCTTCTGACAGTGAAGGGTCTGGAGGCGGCACTGCTGGAGAAGCCTCCAACGCCCGCTCTGGAGGCCGCGATCGTTGCTCGCACGACGGAATTGATTGCTGCACGAGAGAAGAAGATCGTGGCGGAAGTTTTCTCACGTGCCCGAACGTTGCGGTTTACGCATTTAGTAAATTTTCTTCCAAAGCCACATAACGGCGTTCCGATTGTCACCACGAATTACGATCGGCTTATCGAAGTGGCAGTAGAAGAAGGTGGCCTTGGGGTAGATACCCTTTTTGTTGGCCAATATGCCGGGGAGCTGAATGAAAAAGAAAGCCGATTGAGTTTTCTGAGAGAGGTAAAAAAACAAGGCAGTACTATTCAATATCGTTTTCGCGAGCGGGCGAATGTCTTTAAGCCGCACGGCAGTCTTGACTGGTTTCATCGTGATGGTAAACCTGTTCGCTACACAGGCGAGCTCGATCATCCGCGCCTCATTATAACGCCGGGACTCAACAAATTTCGCAATGGGTATGAGAGTCCTTTTGACCGCCACCGTGAACGCGCAAACTTGGCGATCGACCAAGCCAGCCGATTTCTGATTATCGGCTATGGTTTCAACGACGATCACCTCGAAACCCATTTGACGCCGCGAATCCGTTATGGTGCCGAGACGGTTCTGTTGGCCCGCACTCTTTCGGACAACGCCTTGAAGTTGCTAAAGGAGAGCCCGAAGATGATCGCAATACAGCACGCAAAGGAAGATGGCGTGGCGGGTTCGAGGGTCTGGATTGGTGGCGATAGAGCATTTTATCAGGGTTTGGCTCTTTGGGATCTGGGTGAATTCGTTGCTGCGGTGCTTGAACCGTGATGGAAGGCGCTCTCCAGTTTACCGAACACAATAGGATCGGGCGTGTGGCCTCGGTGGACACGAGTCGCGTTGCGATTGACGTTACCAATGCGATTTTGCTTACTCGGATTGGCATCGGTCAACTCATCGCCATCCGAGGTGTAACAGAGCTAGAGTTCTTGATAGCCATGACCGAGCGTGTTACGCGCACCGTTCGGGAAGAACTTCCGGATGCTGGGATTGACCAGCCCAGTGAAATGTTGTTGACGGCGGTTCCGACAGATTTAATCCAAGGCATTCTTATAGGTACATTTAGAACTGTCGATGGCGATCAGAAAAATACCTTTAAACGCGATGCCGACAGTTTTCCGCAGATTGATCGTGATTGCTTTGTCATCGAAGGGGGCAACCTCCAACGTTTCATGGGAATTCTTGGGGCGGGGTTCTCCGCGGACGAACGACTCAAGCTGGGTAGCTTCGTCGTCGATCGGACCGCAGAGGCGATTGCCAGCGGCGACAAGTTTTTCCAACGCCATGCGGCGATCCTCGGCAGTACGGGATCGGGCAAGAGTTGGGCGGTGGCGCTGATCCTTGAACGGGCCGCCAAGCTGAAGTTCCCGAACATCATCGTGTTTGACATGCACGGTGAATACGCACCGCTGGCCGACACGGAGGCCGGAGGTTTCGCCGAACGCTTCCGCATCGCCGGCCCTGGCGACCTTGAGGCCCCGAGCGAAAACACCCTGTTCTTACCCTACTGGCTGCTCAACCGTGATGAAATGCTCTCGATGATACTTGATCGTAGCGATCAGAATGCGCCGAATCAAGCATCCCGGTTCACACTGCATGTGCGCTCTTTAAAAGGCCAGACTCTAGATACTGAACGCAAAGCGAACGTAAAAAAGACCTACACTGTCGATTCGCCTATTCCCTACGATGTAAAAGAACTGGTTGACCTTTTGGATGCTGACAACACCACCAAGGGAGTGGGAAAAACAGGCGGGGCGGTAAAGGGGGAATGGGAGGACAAGCTGACGCGATTCTTGTCTCGTCTTGAAGCAAAGCTAGATGATCGCCGCTACGGATTTATGTTTACTCCGCCCCCAGCGGCGATGAAGTACGATTGGCTCGCTGAGCAGGTGCTGAAGCTGCTACGCGCTGGAGGCGGCACTGGCATCAAAGTTATCGACTTCTCGGAGGTTCCATCGGATGTTCTTCCGGTCGTTACGGGGACGCTGGCACGGCTTCTCTACGACGTCCAGTTCTGGATGGACAGTAAATCCCGATCTCCCGTAACACTTCTATGTGATGAAGCCCATCTATATCTACCTGTTCGAGATGACGCCGACGCGGTGCAGCGTCAAGCGCTCGGTTCATTCGAGCGAATTACGAAGGAAGGCCGCAAGTATGGGTTTTCGCTTCTTGTGGTCAGTCAGCGCCCTTCGGATGTCAGCCGAACAATCCTGAGCCAATGCAATAACTTTCTCGCGCTGCGCCTAACGAATGAGACCGATCAGAACGTTATCAAGCGGTTGATGCCGGATTCCCTTGCTGGTTTGACAAGTATCCTGCCGTTGCTCGATACTGGCGAGGCGCTGTTGCTTGGGGACGCGGTGCTTCTCCCCACGCGGATCAAGCTCGACGTACCGAAGATACCGCCCGATAGCGCCACGCGCGATTTCTGGAAGGAATGGGGATCGACCAAGCCGGACGAAGCTGCGATCACGTCGGCGATCGAATGCTTGCGAGGTCAATCACGTGCTGGCAGATGAGCCGAGTCCGCCGGCGCGCGAAGTCTGAGATTGATGGTTCTCAACTGCCCTCTACATGATGGCCGCATTATCTTCTGCTCTCTTCACCACCGCTGTCATTGCGTGAACTGCACCTCCCGCGCGGGTTTCCGGGCGGTGCCCCCTTCGGATTTGCCCTTCTGCTAGGTGAGTGACCTGATGATCATCCCCTCCATCGACCTCATGGGCGGCCAGGCCGTGCAGCTGATCGGCGGCGAGGCCATGGCGATCGAGGCCGGTGACCCCCTGCCCATCGCCGAACGCTTCGCCGTGGCCGGGCCCTTGGCCGTCATCGACCTCGACGCGGCGATGAAGCAGGGCTCGAACAAGGCCTTGATCGAGCAACTGGTGGCCCGCTTCGACTGCCATGTCGGCGGCGGCATCCGCGATGTCGAGACTGCCCTTTTCTGGCTCGATGTCGGGGCCAGGCGGATCATCCTCGGCACCATGGCCAAGCCGGAAATCCTCACGGCATTGCCCAAGGACCGGTTGATCGCGGCGCTCGATGCCAAGAACGGTGAGGTTGTGATCGAGGGTTGGAAGCAGGGCACCGGTCGCGGCATCCTCGAGCGCGTGGCGGAACTGAAGGAGCTGGTCGACGGCTTTCTCGTCACCTTCGTCGAGCGCGAGGGGCGGATGGGCGGCACCGACATG
>JBGTHH010000138.1:0-4924 GCA_041746275.1 Pirellulaceae bacterium
CCAAGAGGAAGCCGCCGATCACACCATACAGGACCAGCATCGTCAGCGAATTGATGGCCACCATGATCAGCGTGTGGCCGACATTGCCGCGCGACAGGTAACTCCAGACCAGCACCATCGCGGTACAGGGAGCGACGCCGAGCAGAATGCAGCCGGCCAGATAGCTTCGCCACAGCGGCACTTCCAGCATCTTGATTTCACCCTGCAACACCACCGTGCCCGCTCCGTACGAAGCACCGACTTCCAGCGACGTTCCCATGGGCAGCTTCACATAATCGACGGCGTCCGCCCCGATTAGTGGCAATAGCAGAGATCCCAGGAACCACGAGGCGATGAAGTACATCGTAAAGGGTTTGATGGCCCAGTTGATGAACAGCGTCAGTGCCACGGGCTTGTACGCGCGGCCGGCCTGTAGGACCTCCTTGAAATCGATCTTCACCATGATGGGATACATCATGAAAAACAGGCAGAGGGCAATCGGAATCGAAACCACCGGAGCGCCATCGACCGAGATCGCCATCGCGTCGAGCGACCGTGCCAACTCCGGCGCCAGCCTGCCCAAGACGATTCCTCCGATGATACAGAGCGCGACCCAGACCGTAAGATAACGCTCGAAAAAGCTCATTCCTTGCGTGGCCCCTGTGGCACCGTTGTCGACAGCCATCCTTACCAACTCCCTAATTCAACTTGAAGATAACTCAGTTACTTGTCGGCTTCGGTGTCAATCACGAGAGGGGAACACGATACACATGCTGTAGCGTCAAGTAGACGCCGATCAACAACATGACGACCCCTGTCGCTCGGCGTAATACCTGCTCGATTCCCGATACTTTCTGAAACACCACGCCGAGCGATTTCGCGCCGAAGGCTAATACGATGCCAAAGCCCAGGACGGGCAGGCCGGTACCGATGCCATAAACGGCCGGAAGAAGCAGCGGAGACTGCTCCGCGATTGCTAACGGGATCAGGCTCCCAAAGAACAGAGCCGCGGAAACGGGACAGAAACTCAACGCAAACAACAGTCCCAACAAGACGGCACCCACCAGACCCAACTTCTGAAATCGCTCACGCAATGAATTCACAATCGCACCGCCCGACACGGGAAGCTCGATCAACCCCAGCAACACCATCGCCACCAAGATGAGCAGCGGCCCGACAAACAGGCTGATATTTCGTTGAAGCCATACCGACGCTCCGGGAGCTGACAACACGCTGGCAACGACGAGCGCACCCAGTAAGGTATAGCCGACGACTCGCCCCAGAATGTACAGCATTCCGGACAGCACGACGAGCGAAGTCTTGCGAGCATCGCGTCCGACATACGAGATGGCGGCAATGTTGGTTGCGAGCGGACAGGGACTGATGGACGTCAACAATCCTAGCCATAACACCGTCCCCATCCCGATCAGCAGCGTTTCCATTACAGTGCCTCCTGGAAACCATTCCAGGTGTCGCGCATGAAAGCCACGAATTCAGCCTGGTCTTGCGTGTGATTCCACACCTCTTCCACATTCTTCCAACGCACGATCTCTCCTGCCTGTGTTTCCGTCAACACGACGGTGGAGGTGAGCACTTGAAACTTGTCGACGATTTCGGCATTCTCCGGCGATGTATAGTCTGCTACTTCCCAAGCGATCTGTTCGCTCTCGATGGCTGGTAGCAGCGCCTCGTGGGTATACGCCTCGATCTTTTTGCAAGTTGGGCAACGGTGTGGGGCATGGAAATAAATGGCTGTCAACGTGGGACTCTTGGCGGTCGAGCCCGACGTGAGCGCCTCGCGGGTCGGTGTATCGGATCGACTGGTGGTGGATGATTGACTCGTGATATTTCGTCGCCAGCCCGCGACATCGGCAACGGCCACGGTCAGACTGAGAGCGACAAAGCCGAGCAGGCCGGCGGTAAGTAGACGCTTGCGATTCATGATTTCCCTTTCTCTTCTGTGCAGGTTGCAATTAGTTTGCTGATTTCGTCGGGAGTTGGCACAGCTCCCGCGGAGACGACCTTGCCGTCGATGGCGAGCGCGGGGAGTGCCGCAGGCGAGAAGTCGAGGATCTTGACAATGTCCACGACTTTCTCGATGTCGTCATCTCGCTGTGACTCGCGAACCGCGTGCTCCACATTCGAGGCCAGAACCTGGCACTTGGAACATCCCGTGCCGAGAATTTGAATGAGTGCCATCGGTCATCTCCTTGTGTTGGATAACTCGTTGAGGTAACAATTCGGCGTCATGATGACCCTTCGTCGGATATCGCGGGAGTTTCCAATGCGTTCGGCTCGCTCGGGTGCGGCGCAAGCAGTTGTCGAATCTCCAACGTGGTTGCAATGCGGCCGACCAGCACAACCTTGCCGTCGATGGCGAGTGCGGGTAGCGCCCACGGGTCAAGTTCCACGATGCGGTTGTAATCGCTGACTTTCGTCACGACATCGCTGCGCCCTTCCTGTCGCACAGCTTCCTCGGCGTTTTTCAACAACGCGATGCACCGTTGGCAACCCATGCCAATCACTTCCAATGTGGCCATGATTCACTCCTGTAACGCAAGTTCGTCAGCGCCGGCATCGACGAGACGACGCAGTCCCTCAATACCAACCGGTGGCTCGACTTGCCAAGGGATGAGCGCGACCCGCGTCGCGAGTTGTACGGCGACCTCGCGCAGGAAGTCGCCTTCATGCTGCCGCCGCGATGCCAACACGGGATCGTGGACGTCGAGCGGTGTGAGGCTTTGATTGATTACCCAGCCAAACGGTTCAATGCCGGCGCGGCGCAGGTCCAATTGCAATTGAGCCGCTTCATGCACGGGTGTCGCTTCCGGCAAGGTGACGATCAACACGCGGGTGTACTCAGCGTCGCGCAAGCGAGGCAGCAACTCTTGTACGCTGGCGGGCAATTGACTGGTCTGCCGGCTGATTTCACGGTGATAAGCCAAGGCGGCATCCAGGAGCAGGACGGTATGACCGGTAGGCGCGGTATCGAGGACAACGAATCCATCGCGCCCGCGATCGACGGCGGTCGCAAAGGCGCGAAAGACGGCGATCTCTTCCGTGCAGGGCGAGCGCAGGTCTTCTTCCAACAGAGCCCGACCATGCTCGTCGAGATTCGCACCGGCCGTCGCCATCACCTCCGCGGTGTAGGCAGCAATTTCCGCCCGCGGATCAATCTTGCTGACTTGCAGATTCGCCAGCGTGCCCTTCACCGCGGCCGCCAGGTGGGCGGCGGGATCGGTGGTGGATAGATGCACGGGAAAGCCTCGATCCGCCAACGCGACCGCCACGGCCGCAGCGACGGTGGTCTTCCCCACGCCGCCTTTCCCCATCGTCATCACAACGCCTCGTCCAGCGCTGGCCAGCTCGTCGATCAGGCCAGGAAGCGTACCCAGGTGCAAGTCTTCCAACGTATCAGTCGCGATGTCCGACAAGGCACCTTCCTCCAATCGGCCTGCCGCTATGGCTCGCAACGCCGCAGCCCCCATTAACCCGAAGGGAGCCAGCGGCACGGTGGTGCGTGGCAGCGAAGCTAATACGGCGGGAAGCTGTGCCAGCGCTTGATCGGCCCGTTGCTGCATCGATTGCGCCACGGGATCAGCAAGATTCGTGGCGCGAAAGATGCCATTGATGAGGAGGTGCTGATTGTGTACACCCAACGCGGCAAGTTCATCGTTGGTGCGAGCCGCTTCGGTGAAGGCCGCGATATCGGTCCGTGTGACGAGCACCAACGTGGTCAAGGCGGGATCGCCCAGCGATTGCACGGTCTGCTGATAGAGTTGCTGTTGGGCTTGCAAGCCGGCCAGCGGTCCCAAGCACGAAGTGCCCGTCGTGTTGTCCGCGAGAAAGCCACTCCACGCCGAGGGCAACGTCAAAAGTCTTAGCGTGTGACCCGTCGGCGCGGTATCGAAGATGACATGGTCAAACTCCTCGGTAGCTTGTGGATCGCCCAGCAGCTTCGCGAATTCATCGAACGCGGCAATCTCGACCGTGCAGGAGCCCGAGAGTTGCTCTTCCATGCTGTTGATTGCCGCTTCGGGGAGGACGCCGCGATAAGGCCCCACCATCCGCTCGCGATAGTCGTGCGCCGCGGCTTCGGGATCGATATTGAGCGCTAGAAGTCGGGGCACGCTTGGCACGGCGGTCGGCTTTTGACTGAGTTGCACTCCCAGCACTTCGTCCAAGTTGGACGCGGGATCGGTGCTCACGAGCAAGACACGTTTTCCTGCGTCGGCCAGTGCAATGGCCGTGGCGCAAGCCAGCGAGGTTTTACCCACGCCCCCTTTGCCAGTGAAAAACAAATTACGCGTTGGGTTACTTAGGATTTCCACAGTCCACCTTACCAGCCTTTCAAAGTCTTCAATGTGTCACTTTTTCAATGTGTCACTAGCGCTGCCAGAGGTAGCCACTCTCGCCAGAGATTGGGGACTTTAAAATGTTGCTCCCAAATTTTGGCGAGCTTGGCCACGGAAAACTTCGCATATTCTGTAAATCGGTGCTTAGCAGCAGCCACTGCCTGGTTGGCAACATCCTGTGGCAGCAACGGGAAGCTCTGCTTGCACCGCGACATGTCCCCAAGACGCCAGCAACTGCCGGCTGGGGTAAGTCCCTTGGCAGACGATCCGACCGTCCGCCACGATGATTGGCAGTGACTCCATCCCCTTGGTCTGCAGCACGGACCGTACATCGGCCTGCTCGGCGAACTCGCGAGGCTGCTGCGAGAGGTTGTAACGCTGTACTTGCACTCCCTGGCGGTGCAGCCAATCGAGGTCGGTGGCAAATCGCACCAAGGTCTGATCGACTTCGGGTCCGCAAATGCCCGTGGAGCAACACATCGGTTTGTCATAGATCTGAATCGTGGTCATGTTCATCTCCTGTTTGTTGAGGGTTCACTGTGCTTCGGTCGCCGACTTGATCGTGTGGACGCGCACGCTCGCCGCATATT
>JBGTHH010000139.1:0-4940 GCA_041746275.1 Pirellulaceae bacterium
CCGTGGTCCCGAGGCGATTCTGACCAACGTGCTGAACCCGAATCTCGAAGTCAATCCGCAGTATTTGAATTACGCCTTGATTACCGCCGACGGCCGTTCGCTGACCGGGATGATCTCCGCGGAGACCGCGACTAGTGTCACGCTCACCCGCGCCGATAATGCCAGTGACACCGTGCTGCGGATCGACATCGAGGAACTGCGCAGCATGGGTGTCTCGTTGATGCCCGAGGGGATGGAGAAGCAGATCGACAAGCCCGCCATGGCCGACTTGATCGCCTACCTGCTATCGATCCGTTGAACCGAAACACACGCACCGCCCCAGCCATCGTCCGAGCTCGATCCGCGACTCCAATTAAACGGAATTTACTTATGATGCCGATCACGCGCCGAGTCTTCAGTCGCCACTGTGCCACGCTAGTCGGCTGCGCCGCGCTCCCGATGCAGCTCGCAGAACGCGCCGTCGCGGAGGAGCAAAGATTTCCTCCGGGCCGTTACGTCGACATGCATACACATCTCGGACAGACGTGGAATAGCACGCAAGTGCTGACTGCCGAAGTACTCCTGCGATGGATGGACGCTCACAAAATTGCTCAAGCGGTCGTGTTGCCGTTGATCAACCCGGAAGCTTCGAGCTATCCGCTGACATCGGATTTCGTACTGGCCGAGACCAAGCCGTATCGCGATCGCTTGATTCCCTTCTGCTCGATCGATCCGCGGACTTCGTTTCGCGGAGGACACCAAGGGTTGGTCGATATGCTCCGATTGTATATCGACGCGGGAGCCAAGGGCTTCGGCGAACACAAGCCTGGTATCCCCTTTGACGATCCACGGAACATGGCGATCTTTGCCGCGTGTGGCGCGGCCGGTTTGCCGGTATTGTTTCACTTGGACAACGAACGCAATACCGATAAGCCAGGTTTGCCGGGTCTGGAACGCGTGCTCCAGGCGAACCCGAAGACCAACTTCATCGGACACGGCCCCGGCTGGTGGGCTTCGATTTCGGGCGACGCGACGCAGGCCGATATCGGCGGCTATCCCAAAGGTCGGACCGCGCCGGGCGGAGCGATCGACCGCTTGATGGAGAGTTATCCCAATATCTACGGCGAGTTGTCGGCCGGCAGCGGCGCTAACTCGATCAGCCGCGATCTGGAATTCGGACGTGAGTTTCTGGTGCGCCGACAAGATCGGGTCATGTTCGGCACCGATTTCCTATCGCCGGGTCAAGCGGTCCCACAGTTCGAGTTGTTCGAACAGATGCTCGAGCTGCCCGAGGAAGTCCAACGCAAGGTGTTTCGCGACAACGCCCGGAAGTTGCTAAAGCTGGGCTGAACGATCCGTCGCTCTTAAGCGGACTCCGTGGTTGCCGAGCAGCCAGTCGTGGGAACATGACCATTCGAATTACCAATTTGCGTCTTCCCGTCGAGCAACCGGAGTCGGAGTTGCCGCAGCGGATCGCGCGACGGTTGAAACTCCCGCCGACGGAGATCACTCGCTGGCGGATTCTGCGTAAAAGCCTGGACGCCCGCTCACGAACCGACTTGCGGTTTGTCTATTCGATCGTGGTCGAACTATTGGACGAGCCTGCGGCCTGGAGACGTCTGTCGCAAGATGGTGACCTCGCCATCTATCAGCCGGATTCGTTCGACGATCCCGCGTCGGGACCGCATGAACTCGAACAACGTCCCATTGTGGTTGGCTCGGGACCGGCGGGCTTGTTGGCCGGCTACTACTTGGCTCGACGAGGCTATCGCCCTTTGATCATCGAACGCGGGCAACCGGTGAAGGAGCGCGTGCCCGTCCTCCGCGCCTTCGACCGGCATCAAGCGGATCATCAGAACGAGAACAACTACTTGTTTGGCGAAGGGGGTGCGGGAGCGTTTTCCGATGGGAAGCTAACGTGCCGGATGACGGGAGCGGATGTCGATTGGGTCTTGCGTGCCTTCGTCGATTGCGGCGCTCGGGAGTCGATCATCTATGAACATCGACCGCATTTGGGAAGCAACAAGCTGCCGATGATCTGCCGCAACTTCCGCCGCAAGATCGAGGCGTGGGGGGGCGAGTACCGCTTTGGCTGTCGGCTCGAGGGGATTGCCCACAGCGATGGACAAGTGGTGGGACTGCAGACGTCGAGCGGCTATCTGGCGACGCGCCAAGTCCTGCTGGGCATCGGACATTCCGCGCGCGACACGTACGAAATACTTTATGCGGCCGGAGTCCCGTTCCAACAAAAGGCCTTTCAACTTGGCCTGCGCATCGAGCAGCCGCAAGAACAGGTAAATCATTGGAAGTACGGAAAACCGGAGTACGAGGAACTGCTCGGCGCGGCCGACTACAGCCTAATCGCCAAAGGAGCCCGCGACCTGTACTCGTTCTGCATGTGTGCCGGAGGCATCGCGATTCCGAGCGTATCGGAGCCGCATCAATTTTGCACCAACGGCATGAGCAGCTCGCGGCACGACACACCCTTTGCCAACAGCGGATTGATGATCACACTCCAACCCGATGAATTCGGTAGCGCGCATCCGTTGGCTGGCGTGCAACTTCAGCGGCGTTATGAAGCGGCGGCTTATGAATTGGGACAGCGCGACTATCTCAGCCCCATCCAATGGGCGCACGATTTTGTGAACGAGCGGTCTTCCGTTGGATCGCCGTCGATTCCCTCGTCCTACGGCCGCGGCACGGTTCCGGCGGACCTGCGCCAGGTGTTGCCGCCCGCCATCGTGCAAGCGATTCGCGCGGGCTTGCCCAGCATGGACCAACGTTGGCACGGGCAGTTCCTGGCCAATGCGACGTTGGTCGGTCCCGAAATGCGAGGCAGTTCGCCCGTGCGAATCGATCGCGATGTCCAGTCGCGGCAAGTTCCCGGGCTGGCGGGACTGTTTCCGGTTGGCGAGGGAGCGGGCTATGCGGGAGGAATCGTCAGTGCCGCCGTGGATGGCCTGCGTTCCGCCCGCGAGATCGTGCGACACTTCGCACCCTTGTTTGTCAACCAGTTTGTCCCCACGATGTGAGATCAGGAATCGAGCGAACCGAACGGCATGCTACCGAAGAAGCTGAATCAACGCTGAATCCAGATCGCTTAACCGGCGAGAGCTTTCCGGAATGGTTGTGTCCGCCATGATCTTGTGCCCCGCTTGGCGGGCACGTTCGCAGAAGGCATAGTCTTCGCCCAAGTACCAGTGCCCCTCCCGATGGGCTCGTGCCAGTGGAGCGGCCTGCGCGCCGAGATGGGATTTACGGCTGTGCTGCACAGTTGGGGCGAGCGATTGAATCTTCATCCGCACCTGCATTGTCTCGTTCCGGGTGGCGGCGTGTCGCTCGATAACGACCAGTGGGTCGATCTGCCGCGGGGCTTCTTCTTACCCAGAGGACGCTTGCGAATAACGTTTCGCGACACGTACTTGAAGCTGCTCGAGCGCGCCTATGAGCGGTGCGAGTTGAAGTTGGTCGGTGAGTTCTACGAGCTGCGTTGTCCAGAGGCGTTTGCCGAGTGGGTCGCTCGTCTGCGAGCCAAGACTTGGATCACGCACGACCGGCCGCTGGTCGAGAACGGAGGCGGCAACGACCCGGCGGCGCCTGAGCCGGACGGTCGGCTACTTGGCTCGTTATGCCAACCGCGTGGCGATCGCCAACAGCCGTTTGATCGCGCGGGAAGATGGCGACGTCCTGTTCTCGTACAAGGATTACCAAGACCACGGTCGCCGCAAGACGTGTCGTCTGTCGGCAGTCGAATTTTCTCGTTTTCTCGTTACCAGGCTCCGCCTGGTAACGCACGGTCTTGGAGGCTCCGCCTCGCTTCCGTTCAGCCTTCTTCAGCCTTCTTCAACCACCTTCACGCCTTCGGCTCTGCCTGCCGTCGAATCGAACAGCACCGTCGATGCAATCGAGCAGCTTCAAGTAATTCACCAGGTATAGCTACTGAGAGCGTTCGCTACGTTCTCGAAGTTTGGCCAGAAGTTGACGCGTGGGAAGAGGAGGCGGAGCCTCGAATTCAGTGCGTTCCCAGGCAGAGCCCGGGAACGAGGGGTAGTCCATAATCGTAGTAGCACGGTAGTCCACTTGGTGTGCAATGCCGATTTCCGTCGCGACTGCGTTTCCGACTTCCACCAACTCCGCTCGCGGCTCGACTCCAACAACATGTGCCGCTCCACCGCCCAGGATCGCAGCCGCCGACCAGCGACCGTTGTGCGAGGCGACGTCCAAGACTCGCGAGCCTTGGAGGATGTCAGTATTGGCCTTGATGATGGCATCGTACCGACATCGCAGCCGATTGGCATTTGGCGTAATCCCGGTCTCGTAGAACTGCGGATACTGGTCAAAGAAGTGCATCAATAACGCCCCGCTTGGCTGTGAACGAGAAACATCAGATTCGCAGGACGAATCGTACCGCATCCACGTCCCCGTTTCGGTCCCCCCCCGTTTCGGTCTGCGTTGATTTGGGCGGCGGGTTCACATCGCTTATCGCTGGATACTGCGTCGAGAAGCTTGGCCAAGGAACGGTCTTTGCGATTGATCATCAGGCGGAGTTTGCTGACGCGACGCGAAGCAACATTGCACGCCACCAGTTGGACGCAGCCGTTCGGATTCGCCACGCGCCACTGAAGCCGATCACGATCGACCGGACAAGTTGGGACTGGTACGATTCGGCAGCCTTCGGCGACGTCCAAGATATCGACCTACTGATTGTGGACGGCCCAACGCAGCATGGAAGTGATCGGGAGATGGTGCGGTTCCCCGCGTTGCCAGTTCTTCTGCCGAAGTTAAACCAGGGTGCCATCGTGCTGGTTGACGATGCCGACCGCACTCACGAAACTCGGATCGTCGAACGCTGGACCGAGCAGTTTCCAGTCAGCATCGTCAGGCGGATACCGACGGAAAAGGGGACCGTCGTGTTGCGGTACGACAGTTAGCATGATCGCTACCGGCCGGCACATCGCTGC
>JBGTHH010000140.1:0-4174 GCA_041746275.1 Pirellulaceae bacterium
CTTGGCAGCCAGTTTCGTGCAGGTGGCTGGTGCTACGGTGTGGCAAGCGACTCGCGGTTCCGAGCGAGACCGACAGCGAGTTCCGTGCGATTCCGTTCAACCAGCCGCTAAGGAAGAACACGACGATCGCCTCGACGACCAATCGCAGGCGTGGCCAGCCAACGATTACTCCACCTCCTGAACTACCACGACATTGTGGGCGCGCGCCACGACTTCACTACCGGTGACGTAGACCACGCGATCACCCGGCGAAAGGACTCCCGTTGATCGCCCCCAGTCGTCAATAAATTGCCGCAATCGCGGGCCGTCTCCCACGGGAGCATCTGGCAGCGGGTGAATGCCCCAAAACAAGGTCATGCGACGGAGTGTGGCCTCGCTGTTACTAACGCCCACCACCGGCGTGGCGGTCCGTACCTTCCCTTTGACACGCGCCGTGGCACCGCCGTTACTGGCGATCACAATCAGCTTGGCGTCGACTTGCAACGCCATATCCGAGGCACCATAGACCGCAGCCGCCGTAATCGGATGTACGCCGGAAAGCGCGACGATCGGTAGACGCTCGCTGGAGGTTCTGGTAAGCGTCTTTTCGGTACTCAGCATCACGCGATGCATCATGTCGACCGCTTCGCGGGGATACTTGCCGATCGCGGTCTCGCCGGAAAGCATGCAGGCATCCGCGCCATCCAAAATGGCATTGGCCACGTCGCTGACCTCCGCTCGGGTAGGCCGAGGCGAAGTCTGCATGCTATCCAACATCTGCGTGGCCACGATCACGGGTTTGGCAAGTCGCTGGCAAGCGGCGACGATGCGTTTCTGTACGACCGGAGTCTCCGCCACATCGATCTCGACTCCCAGATCTCCCCGCGCTACCATGATGCCGCCGGCCGCGAGGACGATCTCATCCAGTTGTTCCAGCGCCTCGCCTTTCTCGATTTTCGCAATGACCATGGCCTTGGAGCCCAACGACCGCACCAGTTCCTTGAGTTGACGAACCTCGACCGGTGTGCGCACGAAACTCAAGCTGATGAAATCGGCACCCGCTTCGGCTGCCCATGTGGCATTGGAGAGATCGGCCTCTGTAATGGCGGCGACCGTCAGGGCCACCCCGGGCAGGTTGACTCCCTGTCGGCTCCGCACAAAGCCTCCCCCCGTTACCACACAGCGCACCGAAGCCGCGTCTTTGTCGATCACCTGCAAGCTGACGGTGCCATCGGCGAGCATGACGCGGTCGCCCACGGACAATTCATCGATCAACGGCGCGTAACTACAGGTGAACTCTCCGGCTCGTTGTGGTTGGTCGCCACGCACGAAGCGCACTTCCGATCCCAGCGAGCATTCCGTGGGATCGTCCAGCAATTGTCCCAGCCGAATCTTGGGTCCCGCCAAATCGACAAGCACACCAATGGATCGCGCGCATTCGTGGCTGGCCTTGCGAATGGCTCGTAGGACAGCCTCATGCTCCTCACGTGTGCCGTGAGCCGTGTTGATGCGGAACACGTCAACACCCGTCCGAATCAACTCGCTTAACATCTCGGGCGAGCGGCACGCTGGCCCAACCGTTGCGACGATCTTTGTGCGAGTATGTTCGCGGCGCAGGGAACTCGTCATGATACTCCTCTCGTTGACCGAGTGAGGTCCTCGCGTGACAATCTAGTCACATTCTCGTTGGTCCGCGAGCCTCACGTGCCGTCATGTTACCAGATCACGCCGATGCCTCAGACTCGCAGCACGACGGTTCGCGGAGCGACTGTGAAAAAATTGGGACAGGCACCTCGCCGCTACGCGAAATCCTTGCAAAACACCGACATCCACTCGGAGCCAGTCCCATTTTTTCACAGCCTCGGAGCGAGCCCCGTCAGGTCGAGCGGATCGCCGCCTGGGCC
The DNA here is from genome assembly GCA_041746275.1 of Pirellulaceae bacterium. Lineage (GTDB taxonomy): Bacteria > Planctomycetota > Planctomycetia > Pirellulales > Pirellulaceae. The sequence continues at coordinate 1,884 of JBGTHH010000140.1, forward strand.
GCGGCGGGCTTGTTGGGAGTCCTCGTGGCTCTGATCGGAGTACTAGCCTTAGTCTTCCTGCGTACGCAACAATCCTTTCCGCCGCTGACGCCCGAGAACTTTTACGAAGCCAAGGCTCGTTGGGTCGAAAACGAGTCCTTGAACTACAACATCGAGGTCGCTGTCACCGGTCGTCAAGCGGCCAATTATTATGCGGAAGTCCGTGGAGGCGAAGTGGTGCTGGCCACACGTGACGGCGAACTTCTAACACGACGCCGAACGAGTGATACCTGGACGGTCGTGGGTATGTTCACCACGATTCAAGCCGATGTGCAGCACGTCGAGCGGCTGCGAGACGGTTCCGCGGAACGCGATACGCCGCAAGTCGTCCTGCGCGGGCATTTTGATGCTCACAACGGCGTGCCGCATCGATATCACCGGACGGAATTGCGTCGGTGGGGACCGAACGAGGAAGTCATGTGGGAAGTCACTAGATTTGAATTGATCCCCTGAGGCGAGACGGATCGTTTTTCAAGCCACTTTACGCACCACACCGACTACCACGCCGATGACACTCACGCGTGTCAAGTAGATGGGAGCCATCGTCGAGTTTGCTGGTTGCAAACGCACTCGGCCCTTTTCCGGATACCAATACTTCAGGGTCGCTTCTCCATCTTCGGTTTGTGCAACGACCATCTGACCTGATTCGGCTCGTGGCTGCTTCTTGACGACCACATAATCGCCATCGGCGATCTGAGCTTCGATCATCGAGTCTCCCTTGACCTGCAAGGCGAACAACCCGTCGCGCGTGAACATCGCGCCGAAGTCGACGCGGTCATTCTGCTCGAAGGCCAAACTCGTCAGGCCCGCCGCCACAATTCCGGCCATGGGAATCCCGCTCGCTTCGCGAACCGCCTCGCGAGTCAACTCGATCGCCCGCGACTTGTTAGGGCTACGGCGAATGAGCCCCTTCTTCTCCAGTGCCTTCAAGTGGCACATAACTCCGTTGGGCGAGCCTATTTTGAATTGTTCGCCGATTTCACGCACTGTGGGACCGTAGCCACGATTGACGATCTTGTCGCGAACGAACGCGTAGACAGCCTTCTGGCGGGTGGTTAATTGGTCAAGCATCGACATGGAAATGTACCTTTGCAGTCGGAACCGTTATCTCACTGACTCCCAAGATTATGCTATACGTGCGTACAGAGTCAAGAGCATCTGTACACTATCCCGACTTCATTCCCCGCTGCTGGAGTGGATGCCGCTCCCGTGGACTTAGTGAGCTATCGTTTCTGTACGGACTGCTGCATACCTCGGGAAAACCTACCGATTCAGAAGAGTTTGGTCATGGACAATCTTTCACACCGTCACATCCCTGGGATGGACGCGGCACGTGGTTTGGCCATTTTGCTGGTGACGCTATTTCGCTTCCGCCCCGAAATTCCGGACGCATCCATGATTGGCCACGCCGTGTTCGTGATGTTGGGTGTCGGGGAGCGAGGCGTGGAACTGTTCTTTGTTCTTTCGGGCGTCTTGATCACTGGCATCCTGTTTGACGCCAAACACAAGGACCACTATTTTCGCGACTTTTACGCGCGCCGGACGCTACGGATCTTTCCGTTGTATTACGGCGTCTTGTTAGTGGCATTGCTTGCCGGGCCGTTACTGAAGCCGGATTCGTACACATTCGTAGCGGCCGAACAACATCAGATATGGTTATGGAGTTACGCGGCCAATCTTTTAATGGCCTGGGAGGGCTCTTGGTGTTTAGGCAGCTTCGATCACTTTTGGTCGTTGGCCGTCGAAGAGCACTTTTACTTGTTGTGGCCGATCGTGATCTACTACAGTTCCCGGCGCACCGCGTTGTGTATCTCCGCGACGGTGGCGGTGGCTTCGGCGGGCAGCCGCATCCTCTGGTGTATCTTCGGAGGCAATGAGGTTGCCGCCGATGTATTTACCCTGTTTCGGCTCGATGCATTGTTGATCGGTGCGTGGATTGCCCTAATGGCGCGCGGCCCAGGCGGCCTGCAGCGACTCGTCCCGCCGGCGCGACATGTGGTTTGGGTGACTGGACTGCTATTGTTGTTGTTGTCGGAGGTCGTGTGGCAACGGCGCTTGTTGACCGTTCCGACGACGCTGTATGGCGTCCTCTTTGGTGCGATCATCATTCTCGCGATGACCGCCCGCCCTAGGTCCTGGACGGCACGCTTCTGGGATTCACGGGTTCTGCGAGTGCTGGGCAAGTACAGCTACGGCATGTACGTGTTTCAAAAACCGCTAATCCCCTTGCTCGCCATGTTCTTTACGGCGGA
>JBGTHH010000141.1:0-5965 GCA_041746275.1 Pirellulaceae bacterium
GATTCGCGTCGAGGAGTTGCAGGGCGAACTGGAGCGGCTGCGTAAGCAACGCTCGAACCTGCATCGACAAAGCTTCCTTAATGATCGGGCATCCATGCAGATTCCCGCAGTCGATGCGATGATCCGCACGGTGGAAGGACAATTGCGCGATGAAACCAAACGGCTAGATCAACTCGATATCGTGGCCCCCATCGACGGCACGGTCTTCCCACCTCCCATCCGACCTCGACGCGACACGCACGATGGCCGCCTGCCCGGCTGGTCGGGCTCGCCGTTCGATGAAAAGAACCGCGGCGCGATGATCTTGGAACGCGATCAACTCTGCCAGATCGGCGAAGGGACGCAATTCGAGGCGATCCTGGTCGTCGACCAGTCGGATATCGATTTGCTCGGACAGTACTACCGCAAGCACAAACGCTTTCCGGAAGTCGATATCAAGCTCGACGCGTTTCGCTGGGCGACTCGTAACGGTGAAATCGAGAAAATTGCCTCCGCACCGATGGAAGTCACTCCGGTGAGCCTCACCGGTCAGGGAGGAGGAACCCTCGATGCCAAAACGGATCAAGAAGGTCGGCTGAAGCCACTCAGCACCTCGTACCAAGCCCGCGTGCCAATGGAAAACAACGACGGTGTTCTGCGGGTGGGACTGACGGGAAAAGCCAAAGTTTACACAGGCTGGCAACCGATTGGCCGTCGCCTATATCGCTACCTCGCCCGCACCTTCCGCTTCGATTGGTAAGGAGCCTGGGCAGGATTGGTCGACATCACAGATACAAAGAACGACATGAGATATGAAATGCGACAAAGTTTGCAACGTTTCCTCCGCGCCCGGTGAGCGTTCATCGGAAGTGGGGTAGTAGTTTGATTTTTCGTGGCGGATTCCCGTTGAGTTCGCCGGTTTAGGATTGGGTTTCCAGCATATTGGGAGAAGGTAACGATGGCAAAAGCAGCAGAAGCGACAGAGGAATTGAAGGGTGCGCCGGTTGAAGAACAAGCCAATGCTCAGGTCGCTCCACAACAGCAACAGATGGTTCAAGTCCAAGTGGAAGACCTAGGCGCGATCGCGCTGTACGCCAACTTCTGCCGTGTGACCGGTTCGCCCGAGGAACTGATCATCGACTTCGGATTGAACCCCCAACCCGTGGGTGTTCCGAAGGACCCGATTCAGGTCAAGCAACGGATCATCGTGAACTACTACACCGCCAAACGACTGCTGGCCGCTTTGAACATGTCGGTCCAGCGTCATGAGGCGGTCTTTGGAGTACTCGAAACCGATATCCAGAAGCGGTTAAAGAACCGTCAATAGTCACGGCGGGTGGAGCCGTCTGACGATTCCGCCTAGCCCACCCCAACTTACTCGCTGCGCTCCGAGAGGCCAATTGACTTGCCTATCGGGGCGCAGCGTCGTTTCTTGGGTGTTGTGCAACGCGATGTATCGTCCATCTGACATCCAACGCGCGGTGTCTACGTGACTTCCCATACCCTCTGACAGCGGAAAATCTCTTTTTTTCCTCCAGGGAACTGTCGCGCGTTCCGGACGTCCAATGAGGAGGCACGAGGATGTCTACGATCACCCTTTAGGGGAGATTTTAGGCCAAGATCGCCGCTAGGTGCCACAAATGCCACGGAAGTTAAAATGGGTTGTTTAGGTAAGATGCAAGTGGCTTTCTCCCAATTTGTTGCAATGGGTTCTGCCCCAACTATAATCGATGAAATCTACGGAAACTGTGTACTGTGACCGGATTTAGCACTAGTAAAGAGGCCAACGTGGCACTCTTTGAGCGGCGGTATTGTCTAGTTTAATCATCTGTTTTTACTGAACTCTGCCAATCAGCCACACTCTCGTGGTGACCCCCTAAACTGAGGGCTCGTTCATGACGATTGGACGTTCTCGTGACCCGCTTTTCGGCTTCGAACGCACACGCACCAAGCGTCGAGCGGAGCATGAGCGCAAGTCGCAGCGCCAGCTTCTCTTGGAGAAGTTGGAAGATCGACGTTTGCTAGCTGCCGGACCTCGATTGGCCGGCATCCAACCAAACAATAGCGTGTTGTTCTCCTTTGAGGATCCCAGTGCCAATGTGCGCAGTGTCGCTCCGCGCGAACTGAACATTCGCTTTGACGAGAATCAGCAGATCGACGCCAGCACGCTGGCGGCGATTCGGATCACGCGCAGCGGATTGGATGGCATTCTGGGAACGAGCGACGATCAGGTGATCACTCCCGGCTTCATCGGCGTGTCGGCCGCGCCCGATCAAAATGAAGTGGTGGTGCGATTCGCCGAGACGCTCCCGGATGATCTGTATCGGGTCGAGATCTTTGGTGCCGGTTCAGCCAATCCGTTGCGCAACTTGCGCAACGAGAGCTTTGTGCCAACGCTAAACGATGGCGACGGCAATCCGACCAAGGACACGATCGATTTCACGTTGGATTTGGGACCGCAAGTGGTCGCGGTGGTGCCACAACCGGTGACGCGCGCCCCCAACGGCGCGATCGTGCAGGCCCGGAATCAAATCGAAGTTTACTTCAACGACGATGACTTGTTCGTCGAGAACGACGATCTGGGCAGACCGACCGCGCGGTCCGCGGAGAATCCCAATTTCTATCAGTTGATCTACACGGCGAACACGGTTCGCAACACGGATGACGTGATCGTCAAACCGATCCATGTGGATTATGACCCGGCCGCCGATCGAGCTGTGTTGACATTCGCCCAGGATCTGGACCGTTTGGTCGACCCGATCTCGGGCAACGTGATTGGGCCGGGAACATTCCGCTTGCGGATCGGCACCGCCGAAGCGGCCCCGCTCGCGCCCCAGCGTTTGACGCCACATGTCGCCGCCTCGTCGGACTTCAATTCGAACAACGAAGCGGTGGTGCAATTTACGGCGGTACGCCCCGACGAGCAGGAAATCAACGTTTTCGTCACGCGCAATGATCTGGGGGATCGCCCCGCGGCACCCGCCTTGCGAGTCAACGTCGTGGCGAATGCGATCTTCCTCGACCTGAACTCGCGTCCGGGACACGAAACGACGGCTCAGGAAATCGTGGACGCGGTGAACCAACATCCCGTGGCCAATCGCTTGATTGTCGCCTCGATCAATAACGGCAACGGCGCGGCCTTGGTGGGCAATCGAGCCATCAACTACTCCCCTATCCAACTCAGCGGTTTGGGTTCGAGTTTCGACACCGCCACGGATCTCTCGGACGACACCGATCTGGGTGCCACGCTGGTCATCACTGGCAGCGGGACTGCCTTCCGGGACGGCAGCTTCTTTTCGATTACCGATGCCGCGGGGCAGGTTCGCAAGTTTGAATTCGATTCCGACGAACCCGCGGTGATCAATGATGCGGCCTCGATCCGCATTGCCTTCCGTTCGAACTTGTCCCAGGCGCAGATGACCAACGCGATCGTCAACGCCATCAACTCCGCCAGCTTCGGCGTGCGGGCCACCTTGGCCGGCAACCAGATTCGGTTGGAAGGCGAGCGCTTTGTGGATCTGGGCGCGGGTGTCTCGGGTTTGTTAGAGAAGTTCCAGAGCAAGTTTGATAATGGGCAGATCATTGAGGTTTTGCTTGGCGGTAATACGCTACGGGGCGGCGACGTCGCCCACGACACGTTTACCGTGACCAATGCCGCCGGCATGTCGCGACTGTTTGAATTCGACAGCGGCGTTCATTTACAAGTCCCCGTCGACGCCAGCGGCATTGTTGATGGCGATCTGATCCAGATCCAGTTCAATGACAACCTGAGCCTGCCCACGGCGGTCACGTTTGAGTTTGAGGACACCACGATCGGCGATGGCTTGGCGGGAGCCACGAATACCCAAATCGATTTCACTCCAGCGGATGATCGGGCGACCCTGGTGGCGGCGATCATTGCGGCCATTCAATCCAAGGTGAATGATGGCTCGCTCGTGGGAATTCAACCTCTTGATCTGGGTGGTGGTCAAATTCATTTGGGCGGTACGGAGTTTCACACGCTGACGACGCCCAACGGTGCCAGCATTGGTCAGTTCGGAACTCCCGGCGCGCAGACTCCCGGCGCGGTTCCCGTGCGTTTGGTCCCGGCGGCTTCCTTCACGGCGACCCATGTGGCGGCGTCGATTAGTCAGGCCATCAATCAAGCCAACTTCGGCGTCGTCGCCACCACCATTGGCAACCGGGTCAGTCTGGATGGAGATCGATCGGTTTCCGGACTCGAATCGATTGCCGCGTTGCAAACGACGATTCAGGCTCGCTTTGACTCCGGACCGGTGCTGCGCATCCTGAACAGCCCAAGTGATCTCGTGGCCTTGCCGGATGGTGCGAGCCTGTTGATCCGCGATGATCGCGGAGTCTCTCAGCGATTTGAAATCGATCGCGACAACGCGTTGCTCGATCCGACTGCCAATCGCGTCGCGATCACCGCCGGAGACTCCATCGGTCAACTGGCTCAGAACTTAGTCGACGCCATCAATGCCGCACCGTTCCGAGTTACCGCGACGGCGCTGGGTGACTTGGTCTACTTGACGGACGACCGGCGTGTGGAGATGTCTCCCGGACTCAGCGGCATCGTGGCCACCTCGCAGGGCCTGACGATCTCTTCCTCGATCAGCGCTCAACCGTTCCTATTGGACTTCCCGGGACGGAACGACGAACCCGGGCATCGACAGCTTCCCGAGGAAATTGGTGCCAGTGGCGAGCAGCACATTAACGTTGCGTTTGGCCTGAACGGCGCGGATAACACGCCGGGCGTCACCACCATTCTGTACAACTTCCGTTCGGACTTCGGCACGACGCCCACGGGCACACCGCTGCAGAACGCCATCACGGAAGCCCAAAAGCAACGGGCTCGAGAAGCCTTCGCCTTGTGGGGCAAGCATCTGGGCGTACAGTTCGTCGAGTCGGCCCAGGAAGGCCTGACGATTGCCACAGGTGCCTTAAGTGCCCTTGATCCCAATCTAGCGAGTGTGCTCGACTTCCCGGCCCAGGACTTCCGGGTGCGCATCGACCCGACCTATGCGGGCGGTCTGCTGGTCATGGACAGCGCGAACATTTGGAGTAGTGACTTTGGCGGAAATTGGTTCGTCAACGCCATGACCGGGATTGGGTTCATGCTGGGGCTGGAGCGTGCGAACGATCTGCCGCAGTCCACGTTGATGGCCTTCACGTCCGGGTTCCGTTATCCGAACTCCCCCACACCCGAACCGATCTTTCCGGGCAACCATGACGTCGTCCATGGCCAACACATGTATCGGCCCGATAGTGTCGACATCGATTTATATCGCTTCCAAATCGACGTGGAACCGGGAACCGTGGGAGAGTTCACCGCCGAGACGTTCGCCGAGCGACTGCCGAATTCGAGTTTGCTCGACACCGTATTGTCTCTCTATCAAGAGAATCCCGACGGCACTCGCGAACTGATCGCGCGGAACGATGACTACTTCAGCCGCGATTCTTATCTGTCGTTGCGACTCGGACCGGGTGTGTATTACATCGGCGTGTCCGCCAGCGGCAACACGGACTTTGATCCCACCATCGCGGACACCGGACTGGGCGGCACTTCACAAGGGAATTACGATCTGCGTCTGAACTTCCGCGCGAGTGTCGATAGCGAAAACGTGATTCGCGACGCCGATGGCACGCCGACGCAGTTGGATGGTAACTCCGACGGGACTCCCGGTGGCGTCTTTAATCACTGGTTCCAGACCCAGCCGCTCAATCGCGTGCTGACCATCACGGGTAACGGTACGAACTTTGTCGATGGCCAGATCCTCACGCTGACCAACAGCATGGGCACGGTGCGTAACTTCGAGTTTGACAATAACGATTCCGTCCAGCCCGGCAACATTCAAGTCAAGTTCACCGCAGCCACCACGGCCGCCGCGATGGCTCAAACTCTGGTCAGCAAGATCGTCGATACGATCAGCGGTTTCGGCAGCACCTTGGTGGCCACCAATCCGTTTGGGACCAATCAAATCATCTT
>JBGTHH010000142.1:0-5865 GCA_041746275.1 Pirellulaceae bacterium
CGGGCCCGAGTTCACGACCAGCGTAGCGGATCGGTCTCGTCGCGACTGGCCCAAACGGTCAGTTCGGGGAACTGTACGGCCAGCGTTTGGGCGAGCAGCTCGATCGCGAAGCGTTCGCTGGCATAGTGTCCTGGAAGTAACAACGCGATCCCGGTGGCGAGCGCCTCCAGACAGGTATGGAAGTTGGTTTCGCCCGTCACCAACAGATCGCAGCCTTGTTCGCGCGCCGCGGTCAGGAACGAGCCCGCACTACCGCAGGCCACGGCTACACGCTCGATCGATTGCGAGGGGTCACCCACGACATGCAAGCCTGCGACGCCCAGGAACTGCTTCACCCGCGCCGTGCCGTCGGCCAAAGTCAGGCCGGTAGCGACTCGACCCCAACGCCCCGCGCCGAGTCCATCCGGATCTCCGATGCTAGGCACCAACGGTTGAATGTCGTGTAAGCCCAGACCCTCCGCGAGCTTCTGATTGATGCCCAAAGCGGCCGAGTCGAAACGCGTATGCGGACTGTGAACGGCCACGCCGCCGCGAATGAGTTGCCATAAAATTCGGCCAGTCACGGTCTCGGTGGTGATGCGTTTGAGCGGGTGGAAGGGCAGGGGATGGTGGCTCACGATCAAGTCCGCACGCTCGCGAATCGCTTCCTGAGTACTGGCGGGAGTGACCGTCAAGCACGTCATCACGCGGCGAACCGATTGGGACGGATCGCCTACCAACAATCCCACATTGTCCCAAGTCTCGGCGAGGCGACTGGGGGCGAACTGTTCCAGAAAGTCGCTAATGTCTTGTACGTAAAGCATCGCGGAGCCTGCGGTGAGATCGAGCGGCGCGGTCGTCCAATAGTCGTTGACGTTAGCTCGCCGCGGTGGCGGCGTCCAGCGGGGACGCGAGCGAGACTATTCTTGCGCGATGATTTGGTAATTGAGTATCCGCGCGCCATCGATCTCTTCGACGCGCAACCATAGCGTTTCGCCGAGCAACTCTTCGCCCTGAGGAAACGTAAAGATCGTCAGCGTGGTGCCCCGGCCGAGATTGAAAAGTTGCTGTCGTTCGCGGCGGCGTTGGCTGGTCGAAAGGTAACAGTTCATACTGACCAGACGATCCGTGTTATTGGTCAAGCGTTGTTCGACGATCAGTTGACCGTGGTCATCGATCCGAGATGTCAGTTCCACGAGCAGATCGTCGGTGCCGACGTGCAGCGAACCAAACACGCTGAAACGCATCGTACGTCCCGTCGTGACCGCGAAGTCGGTTTGGAGCGGATGCTCGCCGCTGCTGGTATTCGGAGGCAAGGTAACTCGCAAGCTGTGACGCTGCGACTCGTGCGGTGAGAGTTTGAAGTTCATCCGCGGCGGGGTAGCTTCCCACGATTCAGGTACTTGGAGCTTCACCGTGCCACTCACGCCGTAATCGTACGGATTGGTGATCCAATAGTGGAGTGTCTGTTCCCGACCAAAGACGCTGGCGAGTTGATTCTCTTCGAGACGGAATTGAATCCGCCAGCGAGCGATGTGGGGATCGACGCCCGTTAAGAAGATGGGAAGTCGCGTGACGTCGATGGCTTGGCGGACAAAGCCGTCCTCCGGCACGGTCGGAGGTCTCTGCTCGCGTCCCCAAACATCGATCATGCGGACATCGTCTCCCAGATAGAGCGTTTCTCGCACGGGAGCTTCGTTCCACACGATCATGATCGCTTCACCGTCACGGTCAAAGACGTGGTTGAGACTACCATTGGGCAGACGAACGCTCCCCAGGTACTCCGTCCCGGTGATCAGCTTGGCGGTGGTCCTCCACGGCAGCAGCAGCTCGCCGGGCGAGCCATCTTCCTGCATCAGACCGAACTCCGCATGGAATGGATCGGGATGGAATATACCTTGGCTGCCTTGCTTCTGAGCCGTCACCATGCGCGCGACGAGGTCCACCGTACGGGTTTCCAAGTCGTAGATCGATTTGGGCAGCGATTCGAGGATGTGCCAGTTCGGGGCGTTCGATGACACGGCGTTTGTCGACACAGCGCTCGTCGACACAGTGCTCGCCAGGTGAGCCTGCAATTCGTCCGCCGTCAAAGGTGGGCTGGCCACGAACGACAAGAATGACCAGGGCGGGGCGGGACCTGCTGGAACTTCGTCGATGGCACGCCAGGGGATTCCCACATGGATCTGCTGTCCAAAGCGATTGAAGCCAGTGCGAATTTCACCGAGCTTGGTTTCAAGCTGCGGAAGGCTCGCGAAGCTCGTGTCGTGATCCGCTCCCAGTTGCCACCAACGCACTTTCAACGCCAGTCGCGTGAGGACTTCGGTTACGGCTGGCTGCCATACCTCTGGCTCCAAGAACACCGAAGCCACGGGCAGGCGATGATGTTCGCTGAACAAATCGCGCACGGCTGCGGGAGGCTGATCCAAGACACCCACTAGGTTGATCTTGCGAGCGCTTAATCGTTCCGCGAACCAAGCTAACTCGTCGGCTCGCCCTGCATTGGCGGCGTCGAACCACACGGGCAACTTGACCCAGTGAACACCGACTTCCTCAAGCAATCCGGCCAGGGCCTTGAGTGGTAACGGCCGTTCGCCGTGCGACAAGGTCCAGCCGAACTCGCCCTGCGGTCGATGTGCCAACGGTGTCAGGACGGCGAGGCTAGTTGTCACGGAGGCGCTCGACTGTCCCACGATCGAAGCCCGAACGCGATAAAAACCGAAGTCGGGAATCGGTGGCTTCCAGATGGCGAATCCGGAGAAGACCGCATCCGGCTTCGTTCCCGATTTGTCGGCCGCCGCTGGCTGCTCCAGGACTGCGAGCGATTGGCCATACACGTCGAGCAACTCGAATCGAATACGTGGCTCGGCATGGGAAATCCCGGATACCTGACACCTGACCTGGACATCCTTTGCGTCGGCATACAGCCGATGCGCTTGGTTCGTTTCCAGGGCGATGCGGGGACGGCTAGTCAAACGTAAGTCGTCAAACATCGCGGCACCCGAGAGATCGGCCTTTGTTGTGGGTCTCAAGTGTAGGGCGACTGCGGCCCAACGCACCTGATCACTCGCGGGCGTGACCGGCCCAATTTGAAACGGCGTCCAGACGTCTTCATGTTGATAGTGCTTCGAATCAATGGTTTCGATGAGCTTGAGGTCCTGATCGTAGAACATCACAGACGCGTAAGCCACGTTGTGACGTAAGCCCTCGGTCTTGATGAAACCATCGAGTACGTAGCTAAACAGTGGGCTGATCGGGATGGGCGGACTGTAGACGAGAGCCGCTCCGCCGTCGAGTTGCATCCGCAGGGCATGTTGACCGGTGGGGCGAGGTTGATCATCCTCGACGATTTCGACGGGAAGATACAACGGATATCCCGTTCCCTTGCGTCGCGTCCAGTCATCGGGCCAGCGATCGTAGTTGCTGTCGTCCCCCGCTTCGAAGTCCCAACGGCGCAGCTCTTGCCAGTGACCGGAGGGCGGATCGGTATACGTCGTGACGGCAACCGATAGAATGAGCAGTGGTAACAGGCTAGTGAGCATTCGATACGAGTCAATTAAGATTGCAGGTGAAATACGTGCTGGAACTAAAGATTGGCATTCAATTAGCGAGCTTGCGGCTGCCGTTCAAGAAAGCATTGCATACGGCCGCCGAACTGGGGGCTCAAGGGGTCGAAATTGATGCACGTGACGACCTAAAGCCCCACGAACTATCGCAAACCGGACTACGGCAACTGCGGAAAACGCTGGATGATCGGAATTTGCGGGTTTGCGCGGTGGGGTTTCCGACGCGTCGCGGCTACAACGTCCTGGAAGATCTCGACCGTCGCTTCGTGGCCACGAAGCACGCGATGCAGTTCGCCTATGACTTGGGCGCGTCGGTTTTGATCATTCAGGTTGGCCGCATCCCACAAGAATCCAGCGGTGACGAGTGGAATTTGTTGGTACAAGTGCTGACCGACTTGGGACGCTTCGGCCAGCGCGTCGGCGCGATGTTGGCGGCGGAAACCGGAGCGGAGGATACCGCCAGCCTGCATCGACTGTTAGACGCGTTGCCCATCGGATCGTTGGGAATCAACCTCGATCCGGGCAACCTGATCGTCAATGGCTTTTCACCCAGCGAGTTGGCGAAGGAATTAGGTAGCAACGTACTGCACGTCCATGCCAAGGATGGAGTTCGCGATCTGGCTCAAGGTCGTGGACTGGAAACCCAACTCGGGCGCGGTGCCGTCGACTTTCCCGAGTTGCTGGCCATTCTCGAGGAACACGAGTATCGAGGTTACTTCACCATCGAGCGACGCCACGCTCAGGACCCGATCCTCGAAGTCGGCCAGGCCGTGCAATACCTGCGAAATCTGCTCTGAAAATCAACAAAGACGCCGACGGAGAGAAGAGGGAGACTTGCCCCCAAGGGCCTGGGCGGTCGCGCAGTATCACGTCAGGCGGGACGTGGTGTGACCTGATATAATACTAGACGCCAGTTATCCGCCGAGCCCGTTCCTCTACCCAGGATCACTCCCATGAGCCGATCAAGAATCCTCTTCGTAGTTTTGTCCGTCTATGTCGCCTTGGGATCCACTCGTTCCAGCGAAGCCCAACTGCCGATCGAACTCAAGCCAGCCGAGGCGGTTCCGGATCGCGAAGTGTTGCATAACCATTTCCAAGAGACGCTTGCGAACGTCAAATTGGTGGGCCGCTTCACGGTATTGGGCAAAGAGGACGGCCCGTTGTCGAAGGAGGAGTACACGATTCGAAGTGTCACCAAGCTGCCTCAGGACGATTATTGGTTGTTCAACACACGCATCAAGTATGGCCAGAAGGATGTCTCGGTACCGTTGCCATTGGAAGTCAAATGGGCGGGCGATACGCCGATCATCACGCTGACCAATTTCACGATCCCCGGCATGGGCACGTTCGGCGCTCGCGTGGTGATCCACAACGGCAAATACGCCGGTACCTGGACGCATGGCGAGGCCGGCGGCCATTTGTTTGGAGTGATCGGAAAGCTCCCGGCCGAGGAACAGGTCGATCCAGTTCCGAAACCATAGCTCAGTATTGATCTGATGGTATCGCTTCCCACAGCGTTGGTTGTTATCCGAGTCATTCGTCCGACTAATCTATGATCGTCGTTCACGAGCTGTTCAAACGATTTCGTGCTGGTGGCCAAGAAGTGGTCGCGGTCAACAATCTCTCCTTCTCGGTCGCGCCGGGTGAAGTGTATGGCTTGATGGGACCCAACGGAGCCGGGAAGACGACGACGTTGCGAATGATCGTGGGGCTGCTGCGACCGGATGCAGGGTATGCCGAAGTCGAGGGATTCCGCAGCTCGGTGAACTCTGATGCCGTCAAGTCGCGTTTGGGACTCGTTTCGGCCAGCGATGGAGTCTACGCCTGGCTGACCGTCCGCGAGATGCTGCTGTTTTTCGCCGATCTCTATGGAGTCACGAGTGCTGACGCTCAGGCTCGTTTGGGAGAGCTGGCCGAGGTGTTTCGGTTGCGTGACTTACTAGGGCGAAGGTGTGCTCAACTCAGCACAGGGCAGAAGCAACGCGTGACCCTGGCGCGGGGCTTAATTCACGATCCTCCCGTAATGTTATTGGACGAGCCCACGCGTGGTTTGGATGTCATCGGCAGTAAAGTCGTCTTTGATTACATTGCTCATCTTCGCTCGCAGCGGAAGGCGGTGATTCTCTGCACCCATCGGCTGGACGAAGCGCAGCGATTGTGTGATCGATTCGGCCTCATGTACGCCGGGCAACTCTGGCACGAGGGAACGCTCGGTGAATTGCAGGCTGCGACCGGCTGCGACTCGCTGGTCGATATGTTTTTGAATTTTTTAGACCAACAACCGGCCGTCACCAGTGCTCCCTAGCTCCCGGATGGCTCACGC